>CAKRKO010000027.1 GCA_934358495.1 uncultured Eubacterium sp.
AAAGTTCCGGCAATTTATGTTGCAAATCCATATATGCTGACATGTAACGAAGACTGGTATGTGCCGCACAATGTAGACTGTGAAGTGAAAGCTTTTCCGGCGCAGGATATCAAAGAAGAGGATATCTGCTTCGATTATGAGGCTTATGAGAAAAAAATCACATCCGCTGCATTTGAGGAACGTCCGACGATGGGGTGTGTAGAGCATGCTCCGATTGACGCAGAACCGGAATTTGAATGTGTATGCGAAGCATATGAATATTTCAATGAAAGAGGCTATGCGACGGTTCTTTGTGGTGGTCTCGGAACCCGTGATTCAGAAGGATTTACACTGACCGGATCCAGAGAAGAAGTACTTGCATTCAAATCTGTTATTGACTGGCTGAATGGCAGATGCCGCGCATTTACTAACAAGACAGACAATATTGAAATTTTGGCATCCTGGTGTACAGGAAACGTGGCAATGACAGCAAAATCCTATCTTGGTACCATGTGTATCGGTGTAGCTGCAACAGGAGTAGAAGGACTGAAAACAATTATTCCGGAAGCAGCCATTTCCAACTGGTATGCATATTATCGTACCGGAGGATTGAATCTTCCGGCGATTGGCTGGCAGGGAGATGACGTGAATATTCTTGCAAAATACTGTTTCAGCCGTGCAAAAGATCCAGAAGATTATGAAAGTATCAAAGAAGCATATGCAAAAGCTCAGGAAGAAATGATCCAGGCACAGGATCGTGCAAGCGGAAATTATAACCGTTTCTGGGATGAGCGTAATTACCTGAATCTGGTTGATAAAATCAAAGCATCTGTTTTTATTGTTCACGGAATCAATGACTGGAATGTAAAGACAAATCAGTGTATTCCATTTTTTGAAGCACTGGAGAAACAGGGAATTCCTGCAAAGATGATGTTGCATCAGGGTGAGCATGTTTATATCCACACATTAAAAGATTCCAACATGCTTGATATTATGTATCGCTGGCTGGAGCATTATCTCAAAGGGGTAGATAATGGTATTGAGAAAGAGCCTGCAGTTCTGGTAGAGAGCGGCAGTGACCAGTCCGTATGGATGGCATCTGACACATGGCCGCCGAAAGGATGGGAGGCAGAGACATTCCCAATCAGTGAAACAGGTGAAGGCGTGATCGTGGATGATCTTTCCAGCACTGTTTATGACAGATCAGCAGATAATCTTGGGGAATGGCTTGATGAACTTGTATTAAATGAGGACGCTGAGTACAAAAACCGTATAAAATATATCTGGGATCCATTTGCTGAAAAAGGAACATCTGCTCATACAAAAGAGGCAGGGGAGAATATCAGAATCTCCGGTACAGTAAAAGTATCCTTCGATGCTGTAATCGATCGGGAAACAGCTATCCTGAGTGCTATGCTGGTTGATCTGGGGGATGCAAAGCGTATTACCGCAGAAGAGATCAAACATCCGGACGGAACATATTCCTTTGGTCTTGAGGCAGAACCTTCAAAATATAAGGTAATTTCCCGCGGATGGATAAATGCACAGAACAGATCCTGCATCTGGAAAAAGGAAGAGATCAAACCGGGTGTATCTTATCATTATGAGATTGATATGGTTCCGACTGATCACGTTCTGGACGAAGGACATGAACTCGCATTGATCCTTTATGGTATTGATGCACAGGCGACACAGAGACCGGATACAGTAACAACGATTACCGTAGACCAGGCAAGCATTCATGCAATTGTGCCAATCATTAGATAGAATAACTGTATTTTTAAGAACGACTGACCGTTTTTGCGGCGGTCGTTCTTTTATTTTCCCCTGCGCTTTTGATGATTTAATTATATGATATAAAATAAAAAAAGTAAAACGATTGTATCTTTGCGATACGTTAAGTAAAACTTAATGATAGGTTTATAGGAAAAGTAGCAATTCCTTGTGTAAAAGAGATTGCATTTACCTGCAGACAGTTCTATAATAGTTATATAGCTGGTAAGACCAGATGATAAGTTGTTTGAGAGGAGAAGAACAATGAAGATCGTTGTGTGTATCAAACAAGTTCCGGGTACGAGTCAGGTAGAGATTGATCCGGAAACAGGTGTATTAAAACGTGACGGTGCAGCAGCCAAGATCAACCCATATGATCTGTATGCATTAGAGACTGCAATGCGTCTGAAAGAGCGCTGCGGTGGAACCGTAACCGCAGTTACAATGGGACCGCCTCAGGCAGAGGCGATGATGAAAGAAGCTTATATGATGGGTGTGGATCAGGCATATGTATTTACAGACCGTACGTTTGCAGGTGCGGACGTGCTGGCAACTTCCTATACACTGGCGCAGGGTATTACATCCATTTGTGATTATGACATGATCATCTGCGGAAAACAGACCACAGACGGTGATACTGCTCAGGTAGGACCTGCTATGGCAGAGTATCTTGGAATCCCATGTGCGGCATGGGTTGGCGAGATCGCTGATGTGGACGAAGATGCCGTTGCCGTTGGACAGGATTTCGTGAATGTACGTCAGCTGGCAAAAATGAAACTGCCATGTCTGATCACTGTGGAAAAAGATATTTATACTCCGCGACTTCCGTCCTACCGCCTGAAAGAAGCAACAAAAGACCGCAAAGTAGAGATGATCACATTTGCAGACTTCAAGGATCAGGATGTGACACATTACGGACTGAAAGGTTCCGCTACTTCTGTAGAGCGTATTTTCCCGCCGGAAAGCCACGACGGACAGATTTTTATGAACGGATCTGCTGAGCAGGTGGCCGGTGAACTGGCAGATATTTTTGCAGAGAGAAAATACATATAAGCGGAGGAGTAGAAAAAATGGCAACATTACATTTTAATCAGGATCAGTGTATCCTCTGTGGACAGTGTGTGGAAAAATGTCCTTTCGGAGCACTGGAGATCAAAGATAACAAAATAGAAATCAACGCATCCTGTAAGATGTGTAAACTGTGCGTGAAATCATGTCCGGTGCAGGCAGTTTCTCTGGTAGAGGATGAAGTGAAACAGACGGTGGACAAAGATGCATGGAAGGGTGTTATGGTTTTTGTGGAGCAGGAAGAAAGCGGCATCCATCCGGTAGCATTCGAGCTGATCGGCAAAGCAAGAGAGCTGGCTGCAAAGATCAATCACCCGGTTTATGCGGTACTGATCGGTGGTGAGCAGGCCAAAGAGCAGGCACAGTCATTGCTGGAGTACGGTGTGGATAAAGTATATGTGTATGCACATGAAGCATTGGCACATTTCCGCGGGGATGTGTATACAAACATTATGGAAGACTGCATCAAAACCGTAAAACCGACGGTTGTTCTGGTTGGTGCAACTTCTCTGGGACGTTCCCTGGCTCCGGCCTGTGCCACACGTTTCCGTACCGGCCTGACCGCAGACTGTACCGTCCTTGATATGAAAGAAAATACGGATCTGGTGCAGATTCGTCCGGCATTTGGCGGAAATATCATGGCACAGATCATCACAACAAACACCAGACCGCAGTTCGCAACCGTTCGTTATAAAGTGATGAATGTTGCAGAGAAAACAGCACCGAACGGTGAAGTTGTAAATTGTGAAGTGACCGATGAAATGCTGAAATCCGGTATGGAAGTGATCAGCACAGAGATCGTGGAAAAGACAAAAGGCATCGAGGAAGAAGATGTACTGGTTGTCGCAGGCCGTGGCGTGAAAAAACAGGAAGATCTTGCGATGCTGCAGGAGCTGGCAGATGCCCTTGGCGGACAGCTTGCAACCACACGTCCGCTGGTAGAAAAAGGATGGAATGACGTAACAAAACAGATCGGACTTTCCGGACGTACCGTAAAACCGAAACTGATCATTACCTGTGGGGTTTCCGGTGCGGTGCAGTTTGCCGCAGGTATGGACGGTGCTGAGTGTATCGTGGCCATCAACACCGATGCGGAAGCACCGATCTTCAAGATCGCAAATTATTGTATTACCGGAGATTTATACAGTGTAGTACCGGCGCTGACAGCAGCAGTGCAGGCAAAACAGCAGTAAAGGGGGACGTCGAAAATGGAATATCAGGTAATTACACCGGAAGGTGTGGAATATTTAAAAAGTGTGACAGCCCCGGAGCGTGTTTTTTACGGGGATGAGATCGAGTATGATTATGCGCATGATGAGATGCCGGATTTCGGAATCCATGCGCCAGACGTACTGGTAGAAGTTTTGAGTACCGAGGAAGTATCCAAAGTAATGCGTTATGCTTACGAGCATTGCATTCCGGTAACTCCCCGGGGAGCCGGAACCGGCCTGTCCGGTGGTGCGGTGCCGATTTACGGAGGCATTTTGCTCTGTACCGAAAAAATGAACAAAATTCTGGAGTGGGATTTGGACACAATGACGGTAGTCATTGAGCCGGGCGTGCTTGTTATGGAACTGGCCAATGCCGCACAGGAAAAAGGTGTCTTTTATCCGCCGGAGCCGGGAGAAAAGACAGCTTCCGTTGGTGGAAACGTTATGACAAATGCCGGTGGTATGAAAGCCGTAGGCTATGGTGTTACAAGAAATTATGTTGTTTCCATGGAATGCGTGATGCCAAACGGAGATATCATGCAGTTTGGAAGTAATGTAGCAAAAAATACATCCGGATATGATATCAAAGATCTGGTGATCGGTTCTGAGGGAACTTTATGTATCGCAACAAAACTGCGTATGCGCGTCATTCCGCAGCCGAAAGTATCTTATACCTTGCTTGTACCGTATCCGTCACTGGAACAGTGCGTGGGAACGGTGCCGAAATTTATCAATTCCGATCTGAATCCGACCGCCATCGAGTATATGCCGAAGTCTCTGCTGGATGAAGCCGCAGAGTATCTGAACAAGATCATGCCGCACCGTACGGCAGATTCTTATCTGATCCTGATGTTTGACGGAAGTACCGTGGAAGATGTGGAGCGCAGATGTGACGCCGCTGCACAGATCTGTCTGGACAACGGAGCAGAGGACGTGTTCCTGTGCAATACCGATGAGCGAAAAGAAGCAGTATGGAGTGTGCGTGGTGCATCCCTTGAGGCACTGAAAGCATCCACAACAGATATGGATGAGTGTGATATCGTTGTTCCGAGAAACCGTATCGCAGACTTTTCCAAATTTGCGGGAACCAAGATGGAAGAGACTGGTATCCGCATTTCTATCCAGGGCCATGCCGGCGACGGAAACATGCATATCCAGCTGATGCGTGACGATATGGATAAAAAACTCTTCGAGGAGCGCTGCCCGAAACTGATGGAAGAGCTGTATGCACAGGCAAAAATCATGGGTGGCCAGGTATCCGGTGAGCACGGAATCGGTCATGCCCGCGTCGGTGCACTGGAAACATTCATGGGACCGCAGATGATCGCTCTGTATCAGGCGATTAAAAATGCCTTTGATGAGAAACACATTCTGAATCCGGGGAAGGTTATTCGTTAGGATGTATTGAGTTTCAGAAAAGTTTTTCTTCAGATCCAGTCAGAGGGCTGCCTTTGACCGGGATAAAAATGGGTTAGGTTTATATAGGTGTAACGTGAAATGCAGAAATTCTCAGAGCGAGGATTTCTGCATTTTTTGTAGGAAATACTGGGATTGCAATGCTTTTTGTAACAGGTGGAATGATAAAATAATATATTAAGAAGATAACAAATGAGTTTAACAGGGAGAAGGAGCTGGGGAGAATGCCAAAAGTAAAAAATAATCTGAATACAATTTATATATCGGAACGGCTGCAGGAATCGCTTCGGCCCATTGCCCACTGTGCATTGACGACAGTGACCGCTCCCATGGGATATGGAAAAACAACTGCGGTAAACTGGTATCTGGCGCGTCAATCGAAAGCGGAAGGGGCAGTGATCATCCGCATCAGTATTTATTCTGACAACCTGTCCATATTTTGGAAAAGTGTGCAGCAGGCCTTTGCATTTTCCGGTCTGACAGTTCTGGAAGATTATGATTGTCCGACAGACATGGCATCATCGGGATTTCTGATGGATACACTTTGCTATATGCTGCTGGGAGAGACTCCATATTATATTTTTATTGATGATTTTCATCTGCTTGAGGATGTGAGGGTTACGAAATTTTTGCGTGATCTGGCCAGAAGGTTACCGGGAAATGTGCATTTGATCATTGCCAGCCGCGGAACCGTTCTGCCGGGAGAAGCGGTTATGCAGCTTGGGGGAAAACTTTACCAGATTGCAATGGAAAACCTGTGTCTGAATCATACGGAGCTTTCAGCTTATGTATATCGTTGCGGAATGGAATTGAATGACAGGCAGATTGAACAGCTGCTTCATACCAGTGAAGGATGGTTTTCTGCTGTCTATCTGAACCTGTGTGCTTTTTTGAAGTATGGGCAGCTGCCGGATAGTAAATCTGATATTTATGAAATGTTTGCGTCGGCCATGATTGATCCGTTGCCCGAAGAGCAGCGGGAATTTTTGATTGTTATGGGACTTGCAGACGAATTTACGCTCAGGATGGCAAAATATATTACCCAAAATACGCATGCGGAAGCAATTGTGGCGGCGTTGACGGAAAATAATGCTTTTGTCAGTCGACTGGCAGATCATCAGACGTTTCGCTTTCACCATATGATGAAGGAATGTGCGGAGCGTGCTTTTTTATCATTGTCCCCGCAAAAGCAGATAATGTACCGGGATCGATATGGTGCATGGTATGAGGCAGAAAAAATGTATCTGTATGCGCTGCGCTTTTACAGGGAAAATCAGAATTATGCTGCTGTTTTGCGTGTGATACAAAGTGATGCGGGAATTTTGCTGGCCTCAATGAAACCGAAGGAAGTGATGGCACTTCTGGAGCAGTGTCCGGTAGATGTGTTAAAAGCACATCCACTGGCGATTCTTGTACTGATGCGCAGAATGTTTACATGGCATCAGGTGCCGAAGATGATGGAGTTAAAAGAATTGCTGATGTCCTCGATTTTGGAACATCCGGATATGACGCAGGAAGATCGGGGAAACCTGTTGGGAGAATGTGATCTGATCATGAGTTTTCTCATGTATAATGATATTTCTAAAATGAGTCAGCTTCACCGCAGTGCCAGTGCCCGGATGTCGCGTCCGGCGATCAGTATCCGAAATGAAGGCGGATGGACGTTTGGTTCACCATCGGTACTGATGATGTTTCACCGTACACCGGGAAACCTGGAGAAGGAATTACAGGAGATGAATGACTGTATGCCGCATTATTATCGTATTACGAATGGGCATGGGCAGGGCGCGGAACGGATCATGAGTGCGGAGGCAGCATTTATGCAGGGGCATTTTGTGGATGCACAAATCCGGTTGGAAAATACATATGCGCATATTGCGGAAAATGGACAGGAAAATATGGCGTTGTGTTGTGATTTCCTTGCATTGAGACTCTTACTTTGTACCGAACTGGACCTTTGCTATACAATTTCGGAGAGACGCAGTAATCTGAGGCGATGGCACAATATCACATGGGTAACGCTGTTTGACAGTGCATGTGCCTACTATTATGCTCTGGCAGGACAGACGGAAGAGATTCCGGAGCTTTTCCGGGAACACAGACTTTCCACTGTGAATTTTCTGGCACCGGGCAGACCGATGATGGAGATGATTGAAAATCAGGTATATCTTGCACAGGGCGCATATACGAAAGTGGTCGGAAGAAGCGAACAATTGCTTGCGCTATGTGACAACATGCATTATGCTCTGGTTGCATTACATATCAGGATCCAGACTGCGGCAGCGTGTGAACAGTTGGGTAAGCGCAGGGAGGCAAGAGTGTTTTTGCGGGCGGCTGTTACGGACGCTTTGCAGGATCAGCTTTATCTGCCATTTGCGGAAAATTATGGCTATATGCCTGAACTTTTGGAACAGGAAATCAGGACTTCAGAAGCAAAAACAGCTGTTTTTCTGGAAAAGGTGGAAGAGTTTGGAAAAACCTGTCAGAGACGGTATGCGTGCATGAAAAAAGAAGAAGCCTATCCGGAGAAATTTGCAGATCTGACTGAGCAGGAAAAACAGATAATAAAATTAGTGGGAGAAAGATTAAGCAACAAGGAAATTGCAGACAGAATGTTTTTCACAGAAGGAACCGTAAAGCAATATATTAACCGGATTTATACAAAGTTACAGATCACCGGAGATGTGAGGACGAAGCGAAAGGAACTTCTGGAATTGCTGGAACATGATCAGAGTGTGGAATAATGCATTCGGTAAAAACTAACTTTTAGTTAATATTAATCTTAGTAAATCCATCGTACATTACAATTGTACGGTGGATTTTTTCTTTGCCGGGAAATTACGTCAAATCTCCTGGCAAACATATAATACTTCGTACAGACGATGTGCATCTGCACGGGAAAAAAACAGGGAGGAGGATGGTTCATGGAAGAAAAAAGAACCCTTTCCGATGAACAGCTTACATCGGAATTAAGAAATAAGCGAACCGTAGGAAGAAGCGGAAAGGCACTGGAAATAGTCGGCATTATCTTTGTGCTTATAGGATTTCTGACAACGCTGATTCCAGTTGCTATATTAGGAGGTATTCTCTGTCTGATTGGTGTGCTTGTTATGAATAACGGCGAAAAATCAATGAAACAGCAGATTGGAGATCAGCTGGTAAGAGGATTGCTGGAACAGAGTTTTGAACAGGTGGAATATGAACCGACAGGGCATATTACTTCGTCTGCAATGGGGCGGGGAAGGACAATGCTGCCGACAGATTTTTCTGAGGTAGAGGGAAGTAATCATGTCAAAGCACTTTATAAAGGAATGCACATTGAGATGAGCGCTATTTCACTGGTGCTGGAGGAAGATTATTATAATGATGATGCCGGAATATGGGAAAAAATCAAGAAAACAGTGTTTAATGGGCAGTGGCTGGTGTGTGATTTTGGTCATGAACTGTCTACGGAGTTAAAGATTGTGGCGCGCAGCGGACAAAACCGCCTGTTTTCCGGTTCAGTGATAAAAACCGGAAATGAGGAATTAGACCGAAGATTTATCATTCAGCCAGAGCAGGAGCAGGAGGCAGGGTATATTCTGACACCAAATATCATGGCGCACATTCTTCATATGTCATCCAAATATGGCGGAAAAATTTATATGAGTTTTCTGCGGGAAGGAAAACTGCATATTGCGATTGAAACAAATCGAGAATTCTTTGCAATTGGCAGAGGAAGCGTGGATGTGGAATTGTTGAGAAGCCGCTATGCGGATGAGATCCGTTGGTTCACAGGTTTTATTGATGAATTGAGCTGGGTCGATACATTTTATCAGACTGGTGCAGGGGGCAGCAGAGGATGAGAGGAGAAAAGGTTATGAATAAGATAAGAAAAATAATGACATTAATACTTTTGACGATAGTGAGTGTTATGCTGATCAGTTGTGGAAATCAGGAGGATGGCTCTGCAGATCCGGGAGCGATTTCTGCATATACCGGTTTCTGGAAATATGAGACGCAGCCGATGTATCTGACAATTGACGAACAGTATCAGTGGACGATGACAGATTTTTATGGAAATCAGACAGATGGAGGAACCGTGGATGCCGAGGCAGATGCAATCGCGCTGTACACAGAGGATGGTTCATTAAAGGAGATGATGACACTGTCGGATACAGGACTGATCGATGAATCCGGAAACACGCTGGTGGCCAGTGAAGCGCTGGTATATTTGCCAACGACTTCCGATGAACTGAATTTGACAGCCACATTTCCGGGAAATTTTGCAAGTGTACAGATCAATTATCCGGTGCAGCTGATTTCATCCGTTCATGAAACCTATACAGATACCCTTGGATTTGATGCACAGATGAAGTATGGAACAGATGATGCGCATACCAATATTATCATCGGATTTCAGCCGATTTCTGGTTATGATGACAATATGACAAAAGGAATTGAAGTAGCAAAACCGCAGATGGAGCAGATGATGCAGACTCTTTTGAACAATATGTATGGCGACAATGTGATACAAATCATAGGATCTGAGTGCACAGACTGCGGAAGTTATTATCGTATTGTTGGATCTGTGTGGATGAACAGCAGTATTTTTGGGGATGGTTCCTCAGATCAGATCCGCGGAAATTTTGAGGTGCGCTATTACGGACCGACTAATTATGCACTGGTGGCAATGACGATTGCACCGGAGAGTCGTATTGAGAATTATGTAGGGATTACGAACAATATGCTGAATACATGTACGTATACTGCCGGATGGAGTACAGCACCGAAAGCGGTTCCGGAAGCTCCGCCACAGGACGCAAAGAAAAAGTCTGATGGCGCAAGTGATGATGGAGTTGCATATTACTGGTATGACAGTGATGGTGATCTCTGGTACTGGGATGGATCCGATAATTATTTCATCGGCTATGGGGATGCCGGTTACGATGACGATTATTATGAAGCAAATGATTATGACCCATGGTCAGATCCGGGAGATTATGGCGACGATTATTATGATTACGATGACGATGATTATGACTATGGAGATGATGACTGGGATTATTATGATAATAATGATGATTATGCGTATGATGATGACGGCTGGGGCGATTATTTTGACTGATAAAAGAAAACAGACTCCTGCCTGTTGTAGAGTATACATGAGCCAGCATCGGCTGGATGTCTGCACAGTTTAAGGGTGCATCCATGCGAAAAGAGTTCAGAGGATGTGCCGATTAAGACATATTAGGTACAGCAGCCAAGATCTCATTAGAATTCGGTCAAAATTAAGGATATTAGGATAATTAGAAAAAACTCTCGCAAAGTCTAAAATCAGATTCTGCGAGAGTTTTCTTTGTGATATTCAACGAATTGCAAATTGCCTGAATGACTGCTTCATGGTATGATAATCATATTGAGTAAGAGATAGAACTTATAGATTATTACACATTGTGAAATAGGAGGCTGTTGCGATGAAGGAAATAAATATTCCTGTTGGGATTTCATTTTTCAAGAAGCGTTGTCTGGTGAAAGGGATAAACTGTCAGCAATAATAAGATTTGTAACATAGATGATAGAACGATTTAGACAGGAGGAAATCATGTCAAAAGTATTCAATACAACTGCTGTATGTATACCAGAAGAACATTATATGGTAAACATTGCACAGCGTTTACAAGAGATAAAAGCACTTGTAGATGATGGGAAATACTTTACAATCAATAAAGCGCGTCAGTATGGAAAGACTACGACATTGATCGCATTAAAGCGTTTGCTGGAATCAGAATATTATGTTGTATTGATGGATTTTCAGACATTTGGCAGCGCTGATTTTGCAAACGAAAACGTTTTTGCACTTTCTTTCTGTAATTCATTTTTACGGCTGTTCAAAAAGTGCAAGCCAACATTAAATGGCGATTTAAAAGAAACACTGAATGATTTGAAAAATCATGTGGACAACAGGCATGATTATTTTACATTAAAGCCATTATTTGAGGGACTGGGTGATATCTGTCAATTTTCTGATAAGCCGTTTTGATGATTGATGAGGTAGACAGTGCATCAAATAATCAGGTTTTTTTGGATTTTTTAGGACAGCTTCGTGCTCAGTATATCAATCGTTTTCAGCAAACCGCATTCAAATCAGTTATTTTAGCCGGAGTGTATGATGTGAAAAATCTCCGACATAAAATCAGACCAGATGAGGAACATAAATATAACAGTCCATGGAATATTGCGGCAGATTTTAAAATTGATATGAGTTTTTCAGAAACAGAAATTGCAGGTATGCTTAGCGATTACGAACAGGATCATCATACCGGAATGAATGTTGATGAAATAGCAACTCTGCTGTATCAGCATACATCAGGATATCCGTTTCTTGTTTCGCGATTATGTCAGATTATGGATGAAGATATTGCTATAAATTATGACGAAAACAGATTGAAAAGTGTGTGGACCAGACAGGGATTTTTTACACTTATTTCTCCTTTATCATCTTTGCCCACATAGCAGCACGTGTAGTTTCTGCCCATGTATATTCGCCCATATAATCCCCCTGAAACAAGTCAGCCTGTCCATGGAGATAGTCATAGTAATCGCAGGTAAAATGCTCCGTATGTACGCGCATTTTCCCATAAGCGGATTCCACCATCTGTTCCAATTGATAAGGTGTAAGCGTTTGTTTCAGTCGATAGAGAATGGTACGGCTGTAATTTTTTGAGGAATGTTCCTCACAGTTTTCCAACAGGCAAAACGTGATTTTATCAATTGGAACCCAATTCCCTTCATAGTGGACGAGAAGCGCAAGGAGTTCTTTTGCTTTCCGGCTTTTGAAAGAAACAGGGGTTTCATTTATGAATAATTCAAAATCCGGGAAACAGCGAACATGAGGCAGGCTGCTGTTTTGCTCATGCGGCTGTCCGGTTTCTTTTGCTGTAGCTGTGTGAATATGATCTTCCGGGGGCAAACTGTTTTTTGCCTCAAGTGAGGCAACTGCAGTGGTATGATATTTCAGAACTCTGTTTAATACCGCACTGATCTGCTTCGGATCATATGGTTTCAAAATGTATCCCAAAGCATCGGTGTCCCAGGCCTCCAGTGAGTATTCAGGAAATGCTGTGACATAAATGATCTCCGGGGGATTGTCCAGTTCTTGGCTGATCTGTTTTCCGAGCGCAATGCCGTTTAATACAGGCATCTCAATGTCAAGAAAAATGACATCCACGGATGTATGACGGATAAAATCCAGTGCTTCTGCAGGTTGGGTAAACGTATCAATGCGATCGTTTTCCACTGAAAATCCATCGTAACGGGTAAGCATAATGCGGAGCAGATTTAATGCCCGCTCTTCATCATCTACAAGTACATAATTCATGTAAAAACCTCCAAATATTGGTGCCTAAATTGTTCAAATATTTTCAGATACCAGAGAATAAATTTCTTCAAAATCAGTAGGTACAAAGAAACAGATTTCTGAAATAAGCCCAAAAAGCAGATTATGATCCACAGCCGGATGTCATGCCTGATAAGGAAGAAACAATTCCATGGCTGTTCCTTCTACGCCTTCTTTTGAATGGATGACCAATGTTCCGTGCAGCAGATAATCAATTCTGGAACGGATATTTTGAATGCTGTGGTGCGGATTGATATTGTTTTCATCAAACCCCGGACCGCTGTTTGTGACACGGATTAAAATGCCGGAAGCAGATTGTAGTGTTTCCAAGCAAACGGAACCATGGTTCCCATTTTTGCGGATTCCGTATTTTATCGCATTTTCAATCAAAGGCTGTACGGAGAGCGGTGGAATCTGAAAGTCTGTCACAGTAATATTTTTTTCAAATACAAGTGCATTGCCGAAACGCGCATTCTGGATGTACAGGTAATTTTCGATGTGTTCCAGTTCTTTTGCGAATGGAATCAGATCTGTATAATCCATAAAGTCGATATTTGTACGCAGATACCGGGAAAAATGCACGATAAGGTCTGCGGCCTGTTCTGGTGCCGTGTAACACATTTCCTGAATGGTGGTTAGCGTATTATACAGAAAATGAGGCTGAATCTGACTGGAAAGCATGGCCGTTTGTATGCGGGAAGCTTCTTTTTCCAAAGCCAGCAGATCCTGTGTATGCGTCAACAGCTGTTTCTGGTAAAGTTTGCTTGCGGTAAAAATCAGGAAGCCAAATACAATGATGCATACCGGGAGCAAAAACAGCGTTTTGCCTGGAAGACCAAAGGAGTTGTAAATGTAATTGGCGCACATTCCCATCAGCAGATACAAAATGCCCAGATGAAACAAAAAGCCATCAATGGACAGGGAGGAAAGCCCCTGCCAGGTTTTTATCATCCATCCGATGGTAAGCACTGCGAGAAGGATGTGTCCGGTCACAACAAATACACCTGAGATGGAAACACACAGTGCCAGGGAAAAACAAATGGCAGTACCCAATATGAATCCCGCAAATATACGGCAGCTTTTTCTGGAAAAAACATTTGGGCTGGTGTGGTGGGAGATTACGATGGTAAGTGCCCAGCATGCCAATATCAGAAGCCGTGAAACGTAGGTTAGTAAAAACATCGGAATTACATTTGTGATACGCTCCAGATAACCAATGATCCAGCAGTTGTTGATGAAAAAGTAAGCCGTAAAAAGCAGACCTGTCAAAAAATACAGGCGGAACCGGCGGGGATCAATGCTGAAAATCGACAGCAGCAGAATCACAAATGTCGCAAATAAAATGGATGACAGTATGATGAAACTGTTTTTGTAAGTATCAAAATAAGTCATTGTGAGACCGAGGCTTGTGAGCCGTGGACAAATATTTAAAATCTCAGAAGTATTGGACACTTCGATCACTACTTCAATCACAGAACTATTGTCGATGCGGTACAGCGGATAAGACCAGGGAGAAACCATAAATGCTTTTCCGGGTTTTCCGTTGATATAGACCCTGTAATTTCCGGAAGGAAGACCGGGCAGACTGATGGCCATTTTATCTTCGTCAATATCGATATAGCGGTCTACATTTATGATCGTGCGGTAGGATGCGCGTGTTCCGGTGAGACGCTGCCGTTTCCATGGCTGTGCATAGGATGATGGGATATAAATTCTGTCCGCATCTGGGTTGGGTAATGTGGAAGTCAGTGTTTTGGCATATTGTTCAACCGCTGAGGTAGGAAGCTGATTGTGATACCATTTGGTAAAATTAGTCAGTGGATTGCTGGAGTTTACATTTCCCGGAACGTTCCCGTCAGGATCTTCTGAAAAAATCAATTTGTCAGGATAAAATTCCCATTCTCCGGCAAGTTCGTAGTCGGCATAAAAAGGATCTTCGGACCGTTCAAAAGAAAATCCAAAGCCGGTGATCTGTGATTTCGCAGCATTCTGGCTGCTCAGATTATAGTGAATATATAAAACACCAAGTAATACGATACAAAAAATAATAGATAGCGTAAAAATATATTTTCGTTTCATAGACTCCCCTTTTACATTATATAGATCGTGATGTTTCTATTTTAGAAAAATGCAGGAAACGTGTCAAGAAAAGTAACGGTTCTGTGACGGTCTGTTTTGTATAATAAAAGCACAGTTTACGATATATGATTTCGGACAAATCATGAGGGTAAAGAGTTTAGGTGAACTGAAGAAATGGAGGAGAATAAAATGTTGCGAAAAAAGATTACAGCATGGGTACTGACCGCAGCAATGCTGGCCGGTCTGGGTGCAGCGGCACCAATTACTGCATTTGCACAGACTGCTGATGATGTTCAGCAGAATCGCTGCTATATCAATGGTGATGAAGTGCGTGCATATGATGTGGAGGATACTGTTTATGTAGTAGTGGATGACCTTTCTGCATATGGATTTGATGTTCAGAAAAGTAAAAAGTCTGTTACTATCACAAGTGGAACAAAAGGGTATTATTTTGATGAGTCATTCAGCCCGAACACAGAGAGCAGTACCATGGGAACCGGAAGCGTAAAGGAAAGCACCATTAAAGGAAAAGTTGCGGATAAAGCAGTTACACTTTATACCGTTGACAACAAGCTTTGTGTAAAAGCTGACGATCTTGGTACACTTGGTTATACAAAGTATGACAGCAGCAAAAATATCATGAATATTTATTCTGCACAGGCTGGTTATACAGAGAATACAAATCACTACAGAAACATTACTGTTGATGCGGATGATCAGACCGGTGCAATCAAATCTCTGCAGGGTGCACATTATGATCCGGGCGAAGCTGGAAGCGCAAAATCCAAAGCGTATATCGAACTTGGTGTAGATATGGTGCGTACACATGATATCGATGGCACACAGGGCGATGGCCGCGGAATCATTTACAATCTGGTACCGAAATATTTTGACACAGACGAAGAGGTAGATTTAAATGATCCGTCCAGTTATGATTTTGTAGAGCTGGACAAAGTAATTGACAACATTCTTGCAACCGGATCTGAAGTATATTTCCGTTTTGGTGCAAGCCAGAATGATGACAACAAATTCCCGGAAGAAGGTACAGAGGAGTGGACACAGTTCTTACAGGATCTGACCACTATGGCAGAGCATATCGTAATGCATTATGATTTCGGATGGGACGACGGATATTACAATACGTTAGATTACTTTGAAATCTGGAATGAGCCGGATCTGCAGGATTTCTGGCCAAATACAGCAAACCAGTACTATGAGATGTACAACAGTGTATCAAAAGCTGTAGAAAAACTGGAGCCGACACTTCCAATCGGTGGCCCGACTCTGACAACGTTAAATGATGATGACGGAATTGAAGAAAGCTTTATCAAATATGTAAAAGAAAATGATTGTCCGTTAGATTTTTACGCATATCATTTTTATCCGTCCAATAACTGTGATCCGTATGATTATTCCCGCTGGGCCTATCATCTTCACGACATGCTTTCCGAATATGGGTATGGTGATATTCCGATGATGCTTTCCGAGTATGGTACCGTAATATTCAATAAGAATGCATTCAATATGGCGGACAGTGCAGAAGCTTCTTACCTGGCATCTCTGATGATGTATCTTCAGGATACTCCGGTAGAGAAAGCCAATATTTATAACCGTCTGGTCAAAACAAATGAAGATGGAAGTGCAGAGATCACAAAAACAGGTTATGGCTATAAGGCAATGGGCGAAATGAATGAGACAGAAAACCGTCTGGCTGTAACCGGTGGAGACAAAAATGGTATGGCTGTAATGGCAGGTATCAATGACTGTGATGATCAGATTAACGTATTGATCAGTAATTACGAAATTCCGGCATCACAGATGCTTGCAAATTCCGAGTCTCATAATCCGATGATCAAAGATAATAAGCTTAGTATTCCGGGTGTGGCAAACTGGTCTCTTCCAATTGCCCGTGTACTGACTTATGAAAATAATGCGGGTTATAATCTGAAGGTTACAGATGTGCCTTATGATACCGCAAATGTTGTAGTAGAGCAGTATCGGATTGATAATGACAATAATCTGGATTTGATCAGCACTACAAAAGTACCGGTCAGCGAGGATGGAACCGTTGAATTATCCAATGCCTTAAGCACATACAGTGTTGACTTACTGTCTATCAAACCGGGTGACGCAAAAGTAGATACTTCCAAAAATGGAGTATTAAAAGCAGAAGATGGCAATTGGTATCTGTACAAGAATGGCGTTGTTGCATCAGATGTAACTACTGTTGCAAAGAACGAAAATGGCTGGTGGAAAATCACAGACGGTAAAGTAGATTTCAACTATACCGGAATTGCAAAAAATGAGAACGGCTGGTGGAGAATCGTTAATGGTAAAGTTGATTTTGACTGCAACAGTGTTGAGAAAAACGAAAACGGCTGGTGGTACATCAGAGGCGGAAAAGTAGATTTTTCTTATACCGGAATTGCAAAAAATGCAAACGGCTGGTGGAGAATTGAAAACGGAAAAGTAAACTTTAACTGCAACAGCGTTGAGAAAAACCATAATGGCTGGTGGTATCTCAGAGGCGGAAAAGTAGATTTCTCTTATACCGGAGTTGCAAAAAATACAAATGGCTGGTGGAGAATCGAAAACGGTAAAGTAAACTTTAACTTTAACGGTCTTGCAAAGAACGAAAATGGCTGGTGGTACCTCAAAGGTGGCAAAGTAAACTTTTCTTATAATGGAAAAGCCAGACGCAATGGCGTTACTTATAAAGTAGTAAACGGAAAAGTGATGTTCTAAAGAGAGCACGAATCTGGTAAAAGTAAAATAAATTTTATAATCCACATAACTCATTCAGGTGTATAATAAACAGGCAACTGTATATGCCAGCTGCAGAAAGCGGGGATGAAGTTATGTGGATTTTATTTGCATTTGGCTCTGCCGTTTTTGCAGGATTGACAGCGATCCTTGCAAAATGCGGAATCAGAAAGACTGATTCGGATGCGGCAACCGCGATTCGAACAATCGTTGTATTGATTTTTTCATGGATCATGGTGATGATCACAGGATCCATCGGAACAATCGGATCCTTAAGCAGCAAGACATGGATGTTTTTGATTTTATCCGGAATCGCGACCGGAGTCTCATGGCTGTGCTATTTCAAAGCATTACAGCTGGGAGATGTCAATAAAGTTGTGCCGATCGACAAATCAAGTACGATTTTGACCATCATACTGGCTTTTATTTTCCTTGGAGAGCCGATCACGCTGGTGAAAGGTATCGCAGTGGTTCTGATCGGTGTCGGTACGTTTATGATGATTCAAAAAAAAGAGACGGCGGATGAGCTGGAGAAGCCAAAAGGACGTTCCTGGTTGATCTATGCATTACTTTCCACAGTGTTTGCAAGCCTGACAGCTATCCTTGGAAAAGTTGGCATCGAAGGTGTGGAGTCAAACCTTGGCACTGCCATCAGAACCTGTGTGGTTCTGGTGATGGCATGGGTGGTTGTATTTGTCAAAGGCAAACAGCATACAATCCGGGAAATTCCGAAAAACGAGCTTGGCTTTATCTGCTTATCAGGTCTGGCAACCGGCGGATCCTGGCTGTGCTATTACAGGGCATTGCATGACGGAATGGCGAGCGTGGTTGTGCCAATCGATAAGCTGAGTATTTTGGTATCAATCGCATTTTCCTATATCGTGTTCAGGGAGCGTCTGACGAAGAAAGCAGTGGTTGGCTTATGTCTGATCGTGGCAGGAACGCTGATCATGCTGTTATAATTATTATGATGTTGTAATATTGCATTCTAATGCTACATATGCTATAATGCCGATAGGCAAAGATGATATGATTCGTATCCACTATTGATGCGAAAGAACAAAAACCCCAGAGTTGCAGCTCTGGGGTTTTTATCCGTTTTGGGAAGGTGATGTTACAGGAAACGCAAACTTTACATTGACATTTCCAAAGGCAACTTTTATAATAGTGAGCATGTGAAGACAATTGCAAACAGCAACAGCAATGACTGAAAGAAGTAAGTATGAGCGGAACATACAGAGAGCTGCCGGGTGGTGAGAGGCGCATGGAAAACTGATACCGAATACATTCACAAGCTGCGCATTGAACGTTATCAGAAATGATTTTGATGATCAGTAGGCTGCGCCGGGAGCAACCGTTATATTGCAGAAGTATTGTCAGATACTTGGTGAGGCGGATCGTGTGAGCGGTCTGTGAATTAAGGTGGTAACACGAGATTTTATCCCGTCCTTATGCATGTGCATTAGGATGGGGTTTTTTATTATGAAGAAGGAGAGCACATTATGACAGTTTATGACGAACTCGTAGCCCGTGGTCTGATTGCCCAGGTTACAGACGAAGAAGAAATCAAAGAATTAATCAATAACGGAAAAGCAACATTTTACATCGGATTTGATCCGACCGCAGACAGTCTTCATGTAGGACATTTCATGGCACTGTGTCTGATGAAGAGACTGCAGATGGCAGGAAACAAACCGATCGCACTGATCGGTGGCGGTACAGCTATGATCGGTGACCCATCCGGACGTACTGACATGCGTCAGATGATGACAAAAGAAACGATCAACCACAACTGCGAATGCTTCAAAAAACAGATGTCCCGTTTTATCGATTTTTCCGAGGGAAAAGCATTAATGGTAAACAATGCAGACTGGCTGCTTGACTTAAATTATGTAGAAGTACTGCGTGATATCGGACCGCATTTTTCTGTAAACCGTATGCTTTCCGCTGAGTGCTACAAACAGCGTATGGAGCGTGGATTAAGCTTCCTGGAATTTAACTACATGATCATGCAGAGTTATGATTTCTATGAGTTATTCCAGAGATACGGCTGTAACATGCAGTTCGGTGGTGATGATCAGTGGTCCAATATGCTTGGCGGTACAGAGCTGATCCGTCGTAAACTTGGCAAAAATGCATGCGCGATGACGATCACACTGCTTCTGAATTCTGAAGGCAAAAAAATGGGTAAAACCCAGTCCGGCGCTGTATGGCTTGACCCGGAGAAGACCTCTCCTTTTGAGTTCTATCAGTACTGGAGAAATGTTGGCGATGCCGATGTATTAAAATGCCTGCGTATGCTGACGTTCCTTCCGTTAGAGCAGATCGACGAAATGGATAAATGGGAAGGAAGCCAGTTAAATACGGCAAAAGAAATCCTTGCATTCGAGCTGACCAAACTGGTTCACGGTGAGGAAGAAGCTGCAAAAGCACAGGAGAGTGCACGTGCACTGTTCTCCGGTGGAAATGCAGCAAATATGCCGACTGCAGTTATTACAGAAGAAAATCTGCGTGACGGTGAGATTGACATCATGGGTCTGCTGGTTGCTTCCGGATTATGTGCATCCCGTTCTGAGGCACGTCGTGCGGTACAGCAGGGCGGAGTTGCTGTAAACGGTGAGAAAGTCGCATCCATCGAAGTTTCCTACAAACCGGAAGATATCAACAAAGAGGATTTTGTATTACGCCGTGGTAAAAAGAACTACCGTAAAATTATCTTTGAGTAAGATTGGAACAATCAGATCAGAGTATTGTAACAGACAGGCAGAGCAGCATAGTAAATTCTATGTTTGCTCTGCCTTTTAAAGGAGAAATTTCATGAAAAAAATAGTAACACTATTCTTAAGTCTTTCTCTGGTTTTTGCAGTTGGTTGTGGAAATGCATCCGCTACATCTATTCGTTTTGGCTCAGCTGCTGTGGGCGGTATGTATTCGGCATTTGCAAATGCGTACACGCAGATAGTTTCTCAGGATGATGAGAGTTTGCAATTTTCCGTGCGTTCCACTGCAGGTTCTGCGGCAAATATCCGTCTGCTTTCTGATGGTTATATTCAGATGGCAATCGCACAGGCAGATCTGACGGATGATGCGTATCATGGAACCGGAGATTTTGATAAAAAACCATTGCACGGCTACAATGCGGTAGCGGCTTTGTATACCGAGGCCTGTCAGATTGTTGTCCGCGCAGATTCTGATATCCACAGCGTGGATGATCTGCTTGGAAAAAAGGTAAGTATCGGTGAGGAAGAGTCGGGAACTGAGAGAAATGCCAAGCAGATTTTTGAAGTTTATGGTCTTTCTGATGAACTGGTGGACTGTGAAAATCTGGATTATACACAGGCGGCAGAAGCTCTTGTTTCTGGGAAAATTGATGCTATGTTTTGTACCGCAGGTGTGCAGACGACCGTGATCGAGGAACTGACCCGTCAGTGTGGTATCCGTCTGCTGTCGATTGATGAGACACATATACAGAAACTGATGGCAGCATATGATTTTTATATGCCATACACAATTCCGGTGTATACATACAGCGGTCAATCTGAGGAAACAACTACAGTTGGTGTAAAATCGCTTTTGCTTGTCAGTGATGAACTGAGCGATAAAACGGTGGAACATCTGACAGAACAATTATTCAGCCATGTGCAGGATATTCAATATTCCCTGCCACTGAATTTACAGATGGATGAAACCAGTGCGACGCAAAACGTGACGATCCCATTCCATGATGGGGCAGCTGCTTATTATGAGAAGCAAGGAATTACGGTAAATGCAGAGTAATGCCTGTTGACAAGTTTGAAAGGATTTTTATGGAACTACATTTAAATATGTATCAGACCCTTGCCATTGCGGTACTGGTTCTGTTACTTGGTAAATTTTTAAAGAAAAAAATTAATTTTCTGGAAAAATTCTGTATTCCGGCGCCAGTTGTCGGGGGATTGCTTTTTGCAATCCTGACCTGTGTACTGTACGCCACAGGAATTGCAGAAGTTTCCTTTGATGATACGCTGCGTGAAGTCTGCATGGTATTTTTCTTTACTTCGGTAGGCTTTCAGGCAAACCTTAAAGTGTTGAAAAGCGGTGGTAAATCGCTGGTTGTATTTTTGGGACTGGTTGTAGGACTGATTCTTTGCCAGAATTTTCTCGCAGTAGGAATGTCAAAAGTTCTGAACTTAGACCCGTTGATCGGATTGTGTACCGGTTCTATTCCAATGGTCGGCGGTCATGGTACAGCAGGTGCTTTTGGACCGGTTCTGGAAGATTTTAATATTTCCGGTGCAACGACACTTTGTACGGCAGCAGCAACCTTTGGTCTGATCACAGGAAGCCTGATCGGTGGTCCGATCGGTAAATCACTGGTGGAGAAAAAGAACCTGCTTTCCACAGCAGTGGCAGAGGATGACAGTATTCTGGTAGAAGATGAGAAAAAGCATACCCGTCATACGTCTATGTATGCGACAGCGGTATTTCAGCTGATCCTGGCGATTGGTCTTGGTACAGTATTTTCCTGGCTTTTGACCAAAACAGGCATGACATTCCCGATTTATATTGGAGCCATGATCGCAGCAGCATTATTTAGAAATATTGGTGAATATTCCGGAAAGTTTACAATTTATATGGGTGAGATCAATGATATCGGCGGTATCTGTCTGTCTCTGTTCCTTGGTATTGCTATGATCACATTGAAGTTGTGGCAGTTGGCAGCGCTGGCATTGCCGCTTGTTCTTCTGCTGTCCGTTCAGGTACTTCTGATGTTTGTATTTGCCAGATTTATCGTCTTTAACGTTATGGGAAGAGATTACGATGCAGCGGTACTGGCAGCAGGAACCTGCGGATTTGGTATGGGTGCGACACCGAATGCAATGGCAAATATGCAGGCTATCTGCGACCGATATGCGCCATCCGTAAAAGCTTATCTGCTTATTCCATTGATCGGAAGTCTTTTTGCAGATTTTTTGAACAGTCTCATCATTACATTTTTTATAAACTTACTATAATGATTTCAGGCAAACATGAAAACACATATTTAGGGAGATGCGCAATGTTTTGGAAAAAGAAAAAACAACAAAACAAAAAGAAAACAACACATGAAGCCTATGATGTAAAATACGAAAACCTTGCTGTTCCGGAGGTTCATACTGAGCCGGAAGTGGAAGAAGAGGATGAGGAAGAAAAAGAATCGATCACGTATGAATCTGTGGCGATTCCTGAAATTCATATCCGGAAAAAGAAAAAATAAGTGACTGCAGCACTGTCTATGGAATGATGCTAAATAAATACAGTAAAAAATATTGTAATTCGAAAAATACAGTGTTATAATGTCGTCAGTCAACAGAAGAAGTCTGAATAAAAACCTCAGACAATTGTCGGTTGGATGTTTTGTGAAACATGACAAAAGAATAAGATAAAAGGGGAGCTTGCCGATAGCAGGCTGAGAGCGGACTAAGTGGTCTGGACCCGTAACCTGATTTGGGTAATGCCAACGTAGGGATATAGCGGATGCAGTATTTTTTATATTGTTTATTAAGCGGATATACCGATTTTGGTATATCCGTTTTTGCTTGCACAAAATCTGTGCAAACAAGAAAGATGTGCTCTTGAAAATAGTGATTGTGAATCGTAATGCAGCACACTTTCTTGATTTTGATTATTAAGGAGAAAATAAAATGTTAGGAATATGTCTGGAAAATGTAAGAACACAGGTACCTTTGGTTCACAACATTACAAATTATGTCACTGTAAATGATGTGGCAAATGTATTATTAGCCTGTGGCGGAAGCCCGATCATGGCAGATGAAGCAGAGGAAGTAGAAGAAATCACATCAATCTGTGGAGGCCTGAATATCAATATCGGTACATTAAATAAACGCACGATCGCAGGAATGTTGCTTGCAGGAAAACGTGCAAATGATCTGGGACATCCGGTTTTACTTGATCCGGTTGGCGCAGGTGCATCCACACTTCGTACTAATACGGCCATCGAACTGATGGAAAATTTACATCCGACCGTGATCCGTGGCAATATTTCTGAGATTAAGACACTGGCTTCTGGCAGTGGCACCACAAAAGGTGTCGATGCAGATGTGGCAGATGCAGTGACAGAGGATACTCTGGATCAGGCAGTTGCATTTGTCAAAGATTTTGCGAAACAGAGTGGTTCTATCGTAGCCATCACCGGAGCGATTGATCTGGTGAGCGACGGAGAAAAATGCTATGTCATCCGCAACGGCAGACCGGAGATGGGAAAAATCACGGGAACCGGCTGTCAGTTATCCGGTGTGATGACAGCATACATTACCGCAAATCCGGACAACAAACTGGAAGCAGCAGCAGCGGCAGTCTGCGTCATGGGACTTGCCGGTGAGATCGGCTGGGGCAACATGCAGGAAGGTGATGGCAATTCCACCTACCGCAACCGCATTATTGATGCCATCTACAACATGAGCGCGAAAATGTTAGATCAGGGGGCAAAATATGAAATTCGATAGAAATACATTGACAAAGGAGCAGTTACTTTTATATGCGGTGACAGACAGTCACTGGTTAAATGGAAGAACCTTACATTCTGTAGTAAAAGAAAGTCTGGATGGTGGAGTAACCTTTGTACAGTTAAGAGAAAAAAAGCTGGATGAAGTACATTTTATGGAAGAGGCAAAGGATTTACAGGTGCTTTGCCGTGAATATAATGTACCGTTTATCATTAATGACAATGTGGATATCGCACTGGCCATGGATGCAGATGGTGTGCATGTTGGACAGAGTGATATGGAAGCCGGGGATGTCCGTGCAAAATTAGGCCCGGATAAGATTATCGGTGTGTCAGCTCAGACAGTAGAGCAGGCAATTCTGGCAGAAAAACACGGTGCGGATTATCTGGGTGTTGGTGCAGTCTTTCCAACCGGTTCGAAGGATGATGCAACAGAGGTGCCGCATGAGACGCTGAAAGCAATCTGTGAAGCAGTATCCATTCCTGTTATTGCCATCGGCGGCATTACACAGGAAAATGTGTCCACACTGGCTGGAAGTGGTATTTGCGGTATTGCAGTGATCAGTGCGATCTATGCGCAGCCGGATATCAGAAAAGCAGCACAAGATCTGAAAACTGCTACAGCAGAAATGGTGAAGGCATGATTCACAAAGAGGTAATGCAGAAAAAGGAAGTTCAAAAAAATGGTATCCGCGGCGCAATTTTTGATCTGGATGGCGTATTACTCGATTCCATGGCAGTCTGGAATGACCTTGGAGTTCGGTATTTGAAAAAACGTGGTATCCAGCCAGAAGCAGGCTTGAATCAGATCCTGTTTTCTATGAGCATGGAGCAGGGCGCTGATTACCTTAAAGCAAAGTATCAGCTTCCGGATACACCACAGGAAATTTTAAATGGGATTGAGCAGATGATCCGGGACTTCTATTTTTACGAAGTGCAGCCCAAAGAAGGTGCGAGAAAACTGTTGCAGTTTTTGCAGGATCAGGATGTAAAAATGATCGCGGCAACTTCTAGTCCGCGGGAGCATGTGACGAAAGCATTGCAGCGAAATGGTCTGTATGATTATCTGCAGCAGATTTATACTACCGGGGAAGTGGGCGTCAGCAAGCATGAACCGGTGATTTATCAGCTGGCAGCAAATAGTCTTGGCACAAAACCAGAAGAAACACTGGTTTTTGAAGATTCTCTCTATGCATTGAAAACTGCAAAGAATGCAGGTTTTCGAGCAATTGGCGTATACGATGCTGACGGTGAGACCAATCAGGAAGGCGTGCGTGAGACCGGGGAGCTGTATTTGACTTCATTGCTGGATTTCCGGCAATACTGGATGAAGCAGTAAATGGTTGTGACCGGTTGAACCACCCTTGTGCAAGCACAGGTGGATTTAGAACGTTTGACACTGTGGTTTCAATAAATAAAAAACAGATCAGAGGAGGTGAAGTTTATGAACACAGCAGTAACGATCGCCGGAAGTGATTCCAGCGGAGGTGCCGGCATTCAGGCGGATATCAAGACAATGATGGCAAATGGTGTATATGCCATGAGCGCGATCACAGCCCTGACCGCCCAGAACACAACCGGTGTCATGGGAATCTTAAATGCAACGCCGGAGTTTCTGGGGCAGGAGCTTGATTGCATTTTTACAGATATTTTTCCGGATGCGGTTAAGATTGGTATGGTTTCTGAAAAAGAACTGATTTCTGTGATCGCTGAAAAACTGGAGCAGTATCAGGCAAAAAATATCGTGGTGGATCCGGTCATGGTAGCGACCAGCGGAGCACGGCTTATCAGCGAGGATGCCACGGATACGTTAAAACAGAAATTATTTCCACTTGCAACTGTTCTGACACCAAATATCCCGGAAGCAGAAGTGCTGACAGGAATGGAGATTAAAAGTGCAAAAGACATGATCAAAGCAGCAGAACAGATTTCAAAGGAGTACGACTGTGCGGTACTTTGCAAGGGTGGACATCAGATCCATACGGCCAATGACCTGCTTTTTGCAGATGGCACGTATCGCTGGTTTGAAGGAAAACGCATTGATAATCCAAATACCCATGGAACCGGATGCACCTTATCCTCAGCCATCGCGTCCAATCTGGCAAAAGGTTATGATCTGCAGACTGCAGTAGAACGGGCAAAGGAATATATTTCCGGTGCACTAGCAGCCATGCTGGATCTGGGAGCAGGCAGTGGTCCGATGGATCATGGATTTGCAATAAAAAGCAAATTTACGTCCGTAGATTAAGTGATGATAAAAGCAAATTTGTATCATGGATAAAGGAATGATAAGAACTGATTTTTACTGCCAAAGATATACTTTATAACAAATGAAAGTTGTATTCAGGTGGAAAAAATAAATAAAAACAGCATGAAAAGGAGGTTAAGAGTAAATGAAACAGAGTGACACAGTGAAAAAACTTGCGATGGCGGGTGTTCTGACAGCAGTTGCTGTGGTAGGAAGCCTGCTCAGTTTTCCGATTTTTGGAAGCAAATGTGCACCGGTGCAGCATATGGTAAATATTCTGGCAGCGGTTGTGCTTGGCCCGGGATGGGGCGTCGGCATTGCGTTTTGTGCAAGCCTGATCCGTAATCTGCTGGGGCTGGGAAGCCTGATGGCATTTCCGGGAAGTATGATCGGTGCATTATGCTGTGGTCTGGCTTATATGGCATTCCGAAAACTGTGGCTGACCTGCATCGCAGAGGCATCCGGAACCGGAATCCTTGGCGGTCTGGCTGCTTATCCGGTTGCAAAACTGATGATGGGATTAAATCCGGGAGGTTTGTTTGTATACATTGTGCCATTTCTTGTTTCCACAGTAGTAGGAAGTATCCTTGCATATTTTCTGGTAACTGCGCTGCAGAAAGGTGGCGTGATCAGTATGTACAGACATTCGGATAAAGAAGCAATAGCCGTAAATCAACACAGGCAGTAAATGTCATTGGAATGAAAGTGGAAAATATGCGGTAATAATGTAATGCACAGCGGCAGATTGGGAGCACCACCTTCTGTCGCATAAGAAAAATGTTGTGAAAACAACTCTGCGTGAAAATTCAAGTCGAAATCTGTCACCGGAGTTGTTATGAAAATCCATAAAATGGAAGAAGGAGAACAAGATGAGAAATTACACAACACAGATGGACGCAGCAAGAAAAGGAATCGTAACACCGGAGATCGAGGCAGTTGCGAAGAAAGAGCATATGACGTCCGAGGCGCTGATGAAGCTGGTAGCAGAGGGTAAAGTAGCCATCTGCGCAAACAGGAACCATACCTGCTTGAATCCGGAGGGAGTCGGCAGCATGCTGCGTACCAAGATCAACGTAAATCTGGGAGTATCCAGAGACTGTAAAGATTACGATATTGAGATGCAGAAAGTAATGAGCGCAGTAAATCTGGGCGCTGAGGCGATCATGGATCTGTCCAGCCACGGAAATACCCAGCCATTCAGAAGAAAGCTGACAAGTGAATGTCCGGCCATGATCGGTACTGTTCCGGTTTATGACAGCGTCATCCATTATCAGAGAGATCTGGCTACATTGACAGCCAAAGATTTCATTGATGTCATTCGGATGCATGCCGAGGACGGAGTGGATTTTGTGACACTCCACTGTGGAATTACAAGAAAGACCATTGAACAGATTAAAAAACATAAACGTAAAATGAACATCGTAAGCCGTGGCGGAAGTCTGGTATTTGCATGGATGAGCATGACCGGAGAGGAAAATCCGTTTTACGAGTATTATGATGAGATCCTTGATATCTGCGAAGAGTATGATGTGACCGTTTCTCTGGGTGATGCCTGCAGACCGGGTTGTCTGGCAGATGCCACAGATGTATGTCAGATTGAAGAGCTGGTAAGACTTGGAGAACTGACGAAAAGAGCATGGGATCACAACGTACAGGTTATGGTAGAAGGTCCGGGTCATGTGCCGCTTGATCAGGTAGCTGCAAATATGAAAGTACAGCAGAGTATCTGCATGGGCGCACCGTTCTATGTACTGGGACCGATCGTAACAGATATCGCACCGGGATATGACCATATTACAAGTGCCATCGGTGGAGCAGTTGCAGCAATGAGTGGAGCAGCATTCCTTTGTTATGTCACACCGGCAGAGCATCTGGCACTTCCGAATGTGGAAGATGTAAAACAGGGAATTATCGCATCTAAAATTGCAGCTCATGCAGCAGATATTGCAAAAGGTGTTCCTGGAGCCCGTGATATCGATGACAAGATGGCAGAGGCCCGTCAGAAACTTGACTGGGATGCACAGTATGCATGTGCACTGGATCCGGAGACTGCAAAAGCCATCCGCGACAGCAGAAGTCCGGAAGAAGATCATAGTGACACATGTAGTATGTGTGGTAAATTCTGTGCAGTGCGCAGTATGAATAAAGCACTTGCAGGGGAGTATATTGATATTTTATAATCATGGGTAGAATTGTGGGAGTACGAAGTACGGAACAATTCGTAAGGCATCTTTTTCCCCCAACATCTAATCATTCAGAATCACAAAATTTAGAAAAAATAAGAGAAGCTGTCTTTCGAATGAGAGACAGCTTCTTTCAAAATCTACATTTTATACTTTTATGAACAGGATTATTTATTCGCGTTGTCTGCGTCAATGACAGACTGAATCTGTTTCATCAAAGCATCATAGTTTTCCTGATTATCAATTCCACCAAGCATAGGATCGCCTACAATGTTGCCATTTCTGTCGACCAGGATTGTTGTAGGAAATGCCATAATGTCGGAAGCATATTTACCTGCATCAGAAGTAGAATCAACGGAAAGATTGCGATATTTGGCACCCTGGCTTTTCAGGATATCTGCCGCTTCTTTTATAGCAGTTTCATTTCCATCAAAGGTTTCTGTGTTGATTCCTACTACTTCACCACCAGATGCTTTGATGGCATCGTTTAACTCATTAAGCTTAGATAATTCTGCAACACAAGGCTTGCATCCGGTAAACCAGAAATTAACGACAGTTACTGCATTTTGAGAAAAAAGGCTCTCATCAACAGAATTGCCATCGAAATCCTTCGCGGAAAAATCTTTGAAAGGTGTTACATCGTCGGAATTATTATTCTGGCTGTTACTGTCGGATGCAGCATTTTTCTTTTCGATTGCAGTAATTTTTTCTTCAATTTCTCTGATTGTTTCAATATCATCATTAAGTATTTTCAGTTCATCCTCTGTGAAGGAGTCCTTGTTTGATTCAACAGTGCCAGCCAGATAATCGGCATAATTTCCACTCGGGTCAGCAGTACTTTTATTCATCATGCCAAATACCTTATCCCATACATCTTTATGATCTGCAAAAAGCTGGTTTTCCTGCTGATATAAATCATCAAGCTCAGAACTGGAATCATCAGAAGAGGCTGCACTGGATTCTGTCTGTGTATCCTGCGGCTTTTCCGTGTTTGCAGGTTGTTTTCCGTTACATGCAGTAAATGCTAATGCTGAGCAGAGTGTAAAAATAAGTAATAAAGATTTTTTTGTTTTCATGAGTAATTGCTCCTTTTCGTAATTATATGGTGTGCAGTGATTCTGCAAAGAATAAATAGTTACCGGTTGTCTGTTACTGACTGCTGTGTTTCTTTTTCTTACAGGGTTTTCCCATAAACTGATAGTGGATGGCATCTTTCGGACAAGCCTTTATGCAGGCTCCGCA
>CAKRKO010000028.1 GCA_934358495.1 uncultured Eubacterium sp.
TATTTTAGTACATCCAAGTGCTGAAACCCTTGATTTTCCTGCATTCTTACTTATCAATAGACTTCATTGTCGGGAAGAGCAGTACGTCACGGATAGCCGGGCTGTTTGTCATCATCATTACCATACGGTCAATTCCGTATCCAATACCACCTGTAGGCGGCATACCGATACTTAATGCGTTCAGGAAGTCTTCATCTGTATGGTTTGCTTCATCATCACCAGCTTCAAATGCTTTTTCCTGTGCCTCAAAACGCTCTCTCTGATCAATCGGATCATTCAGCTCGGAGTAAGCATTTGCCATCTCCCATCCGTTCATGAAGAACTCGAAACGCTCTACATAATCCGGATCTTCCGGTTTTTTCTTGGTCAGAGGAGAAATCTCTACCGGGTGATCCATAATGAATGTTGGCTGAATTAAATGCTCCTCTACATACTCCTCAAAGAAGAGGTTTAAGATATCACCTTTCTGATGACGATCTTCATATTCAATATGATGCTCGTCTGCAACTTTCTTTGCTTCCTCAGTGGAGTGAATCTCATTGAAATCTACGTTTGCATACTGTTTTACCGCATCGATCATGGTGATACGTGCAAACGGTTTGGACAAATCCATTGTGTGTTCACCATATGTGATCACCTCAGATCCGGTTACTTCTTTTGCCACATGGCGATACAGGTTTTCTGTCAGATCCATCATGCCATGATAGTCTGTGTATGCCTGATATAACTCCATCAGAGTGAACTCCGGGTTATGACGGGTATCAAGACCTTCGTTACGGAATACACGACCAATCTCGTATACACGCTCCATACCGCCTACGATCAGACGTTTCAGATAAAGTTCCAGAGAAATACGAAGTTTCAGGTCTTCATTTAATGCGTTGAAATGTGTCTCAAACGGTCTTGCTGCCGCACCGCCTGCGTTTGATACCAGCATCGGTGTCTCAACTTCCATGAATCCCTGAGCATCCAGAAAACGACGGATACTGCTGATTACTTTGGAACGTTTGATAAAAGTATCTTTTACTTCTGGATTCATGATCAGGTCGACATATCTCTGACGATAACGTGTATCTGTATCTGTCAGACCATGGAATTTCTCCGGCAGAACCTGAAGACTCTTGGAAAGCAGAGTAACCTCTGTTGCATGAATAGAGATTTCACCTGTTTTTGTCTTAAACACTTCACCTTTGATACCAAGAATATCGCCTACATCATATTTTTTGAAATCTGCGTAAGACTCTTCTCCGATATTATCACGTGCCACATAAGACTGAATACTACCCTGCAGATCCTGAATGTTGCAGAAAGAAGCTTTTCCCATAACACGTTTGAACATCATTCGACCCGCAATGCTTACGGTCTTTCCTTCCAGCTCATCAAAGTTATCTTTGATTTCCATGCTGTGATGTGTCACATCATATTTGGTAATCTGAAACGGATCCTTTCCGCGTTCCTGAAGATCCTGCAGTTTTTCGCGACGTACCTTTAAAAGCTGGTTTACGTCTACATTCTGTCCACTTTTCTGTTCAGCCATTTCCTGTTCTCCTTTTCTCTTAGTTTGATCTTTGAATTTCCAGTACTTTATACTGTAAAACGCCGGCCTGTGTCTCTACATTTACAATCTCACCAACTTTTGCTCCAAGTAATGCTTTTCCTACCGGAGACTCATTGGAAATTTTACCTTTTAAGCTGTTTGCTTCTGTAGAACCAACGATCTTATACTCAAGTTCCTCATCGAATTCGCAGTCAAGGATACGCACCTGGCATCCTACGCTGATCTTGCCCAGATCAACTTCTTCTTCAACAACAACTTCTGCATGTCTTAAAATTTTCTCAATTTCTTCAATACGAGCTTCGATGTCACGCTGCTCATCTTTTGCAGCATCGTACTCTGCATTCTCTGATAAGTCACCCTGTTCACGAGCTTCTTTAATTTTCTGTGCGATTTCTTTTCTCTTGACTACTTTTAAGTCCTGTAACTCATTTTCCAGTTTCTGTAATCCCTGGTAAGTTAAAAGGTTTTTCTTATCCATTTCTATTGATCCTCCTGATCGTTTTGTATTTATCAATAATTTTGAAGATTCTTATCCACTTTCACAATCACTACATTATACCCAATCGGTACTTCTATGTCAAGATTCTGTCCATGTATCCGATCTGTATTTTCCGGCCTTTTTTCTGATATAGCAGACATTTTCTGCTCCGTTTGCTCATTCCGAACTTCACTATCCTCTGTTTCTCTGTATTCACGCCATCTACGCTTGTAAAAAGGAATATAGATCACGTCCCTTGCAAACTTTTGCATATGCAGTTCACCCTGTTGCTGTAAATCAAGCACCATTCCTGCCTGACTCTCCCGCATCTCTTTTAACGGAAGCACTCTTACCAGCAATCCATATTCTGCTGCCAGCCATTCTGTCATTTCAAAAAAATGTTCCGGCCGGTCCGTACAGAGTTCCAGAAAATTCAGTCCCGGATAAAGCTGCCTGAGAATCCGATCCACATCGTCCTCTTCTCCAAATACCTGATTTGGTGTATCTGTATCAATGATCAGTGGGCAAAATGTCCGATATGTCTGATCTTTTTGCATTAAAATCTGCTCTATGATTTCTCTGGTATCATTAATCCAGGGATTGTCTATTCGTTCTTCTGTGGATACGGATTCTGTCAGCAGTCCCTCTGATTTTCGTAAATATCGTAACCTGATGGTTTGAATTTTCTTGCACCACTTCTGTAACATTCTGCGAAGACTCTGTTTGTCCTGACTCCCATTTTGCCCTTGCTTCCTGTTCACATCACGCATCTATAGCCCCCTCTATTTCAGATATTCTTTCCTACTGAAATAAAGCTTTTCTATATTTTATCCGCTATCCCCAAAAGCAGAACTCAATCTTGTGATTTTTCTTACATTATATCTGACGCTTTATGTCTCTTCTGCCAGCCACTGCTCCAGCAGTTCTTCTAACTGGGCATAGCTTTCGACCTCATTGATCTTACCACGCAGTTTGGAAGAATTTTTGTATCCGGCCGTATACCATGCCGCATGTTTTCGGATTTCCCGGATTCCAATATAATCGCCTTTCACCTGAAGCTGCAGACGTGCGTGTAAAAGCATCATATCTGCCACTTCATGCTTTGACGGGCGAGGCAGTTCCCTACCGGTCTCCAGCTGATATTGAATCTGTTTGAAGATCCATGGATTTCCCTGAGCTCCACGACCGATCATAAATCCATCGCAGCCAGTCCGTTCCTTCATTCGAACCACATCCTGTGCACAGAGAATATCTCCGTTTCCAATAACCGGAATCGATACAGCCTCTTTTACCTGACGAATGATATCCCAGTCCGCTTTTCCGGAATAATACTGCTGTCTGGTTCTTCCATGTACTGCTATCGCCGCCACTCCACAACTTTCTGCAATTTTTGCGATCTCCACAGCATTCACATGTTCCTCATCAAAACCTTTACGGATTTTCACCGTCACTGGTTTTTTCACCGCTTTTACCATTTTGGTCAGGATTTCTTCCACCAGCTTCGGATCCTTCATCAGTGCGGATCCCTCATGGTTATTGACAACCTTCGGCACCGGGCATCCCATGTTAAAATCCAGGATTTCAAAAGGGCGTTCCTCAATCTTTGCCGCCATTTCCGCCAGAATATCCGGATCTGAGCCAAACAGCTGCAAAGATACCGGGTGTTCCTCTGGATGAATCTCCATTAACAGATCTGTATTTTTATTTTTATAATAAATTGCTTTTGCGCTGACCATCTCCATGCACAAAAGTCCGGCTCCCTGTCTGCGGCATAACAAACGAAATGGCAGGTCTGTTACTCCTGCCATAGGTGCCAGTACTAAATTGTTCTCCAGGGTTACATTGCCTATTTTCAATCGATCCATACTGTACTCTTTCCGTTTTTCTTATATTTATCCTTGTATCTGATCTGAATTTTCGAAACTACTTTTTCTGTTTTTCAAAAATCAGTCGCATACCCTGAAGTGTCAGCAGTGGATCATAAATATCAATGGCATCAGTTTCTTTTTCGATGATCCGGCCAAGCCCACCAGTCGCAACGACTTTGATATTGCCCTTTCCAAACTCTTTTTTCATCTGTTTGACAATGTACTCAGTCTGTCCGATCTGACCATAGACCAGACCTGCCTGCATACATGCAATGGTATCCTGCGCCAGAATACTCTTTGGTTTCTTGATCTCAAACTCCGGAAGTTTTGCAGCCATACTCCACATTGCCTGCGCGGAAGTACGGATACCCGGTGCGATCACGCACGCGGTAAAGGTACCGTCTGAATCCACCAGATCAAAGGTAGTTGCCGTACCATAATCAATCACAATCGCCGGACCGCCATACAGTTCATAGACTGCTGCCGCATCCACGATACGGTCTGCGCCAACTTGACGCGGGTTTTTGGAAGCCACACGGATTCCAGTCTTTACGCCAGCCTCGATAATAATTGGTCTTGTATGAAAATATTTGATGATGGCACTTGTCAGGGAATGCATTACGTTCGGCACTACGGATGCAACAATAACATCTGTAATTTCTTCAACTTTCACCTGATTATGCTCCAGCAGCTCACACATTACCATACCGTACTCATCTGAAGTACGAGTCTGAATTGTTGTCATTCGGAATGTCGTACGCAGTTTTTTCCCTTCAAATACACCCAGTGTAATATTTGTATTCCCGATATCTACGGTTAATAGCATTTCTCCAGTCCTCCACTAGCTAGTTTTCTATGTTTATCTGATGAGTCACTTTATAATACATTTCCAGTGATTCCAACAATTCCTGCTTTGTGTTCTGCAACTGTTTCACTTTCAGAACACTTCCAATCTCATCATACAGCAGATCACCCTCATCTGCCGCCGTCTCAAAGATCAGTTCTCCGTCTTCATCAAATTTCAAAGTAAGTGTACCGCCTACATCTTCTGTATACAATACACACATCATTTTCAGCTCATCCTGGATTCCCTGTGGTAATTTCTGGAAATCCGGATTCAGATAATATTTTTTTGTATATGCGCTGGATCCACACAGCACTACTTCTTCCTGATTCATAAATGATCATTTTCTCCTGTTATCTATTCTTCTGTCCAGTTTGTCTATTCTGGCAAACAAAGGTACATTCATCACACATATCCATACACACCACGAACGGATACTTCACCGGAGGAAACATGGGCTGTTCCGTCTTCTGTCTGTACCAGAAGCTCCCCATTCTGATTGATTCCCTGCGCGACGCCGGTATACTCCTGCCGCGGGTCAAGCACACGTACACTGCGCCCGCGGTTGACAAGATGGCGGTTATACTCATTCATCATACCGGACAGATCCTGTGTCTCCAGATAAAGAGCATAATACTTTTCGAACTCTGCCATAATCTTTGCAGCCAGTTTTGCTCTGCTGATTCGCACACCAGTCAGCAGATACAATGAAGTAGCCGTCGCAGCCACTTCCTCCCGAAAAATTTCATTGGAAACATTGATTCCCACACCGATCACAATATAGTTGATATAATCAATCTGTGCGCTCATTTCCGTCAGGATGCCGCAGACCTTTCTACCGTCACATACAATATCGTTCGGCCACTTGATCTGTGTGTCAATTCCAGCCACATCCTCAATGCCTGCCCGGACAGCAAGTGCCATAACAAGGGTCAGCATGGAAGCATTTCCCGGTTGAATATCCGGTTTTAACAGCAAAGTCATAAAAATACCTTCGCTGGCTTTGGAATCCCAGGAACGTCCCCGACGGCCTTTTCCGGAAGTCTGACAATCACTGAGAACCAGCAAACCATGTTCTGCCCCTTCTTCTGCCAGACGTTTTGCCTGATTGTTGGTGGAATCGGTCTCGTCAAATACCACCAGATGCTGTCCTGCCCAATCTGTTTCCAGATATTTTTGAAGCAGTTCTTCCGTCAGCAGATCCGGTTCTTCTTTTAAACGGTAGCCTTTGTTTCTCACCGCTTCAATCACATATCCTTCTGCTTCCAACTGACGGATTGCTTTCCATACCGCTGTGCGTGATACACCGAATTTTTCACTGATTTCCTGTCCGGATATAAAATCCGGGCAATTCTGCAAAAGTTCCAGAATTTTCTTTTTCACAGTTTTCTCCATCCTATCATACAGTTACACCGTACATATTTATTTTTCATCTCCGCCAAGGGTTGCATACATAACTGCTTTGATGGTATGCATACGGTTCTCAGCCTCATCAAATACGATAGACTGCGGGCTTTCAAATACCTCGTCTGTCACTTCCATTGCATCCAAACCAAATTTATCATGAATTTCTTTTCCGATTTTTGTATTCAGATCATGGAATGCCGGCAGACAGTGCATGAATTTTACCTGCGGGCCTGCATTTTTCATTAATTTTGCATTTACCTGATATGGTGTCAGCTCTTCAATACGGCTTGCCCATACATCATCTGGCTCACCCATGGATACCCATACATCTGTATAGATAACATCTGCACCTTTGGTTCCTGCCATTGCATCTTCTGTCAGAGTGATTGTTGCACCGGTCTCCTCTGCGATGGCACGACACTCAGCAACCAGTTCCTCATTCGGGAAGTATTTTTTATTTGTGCATGCGGTAAAGTGCATACCAAGTTTTGCGCAGACAACCATCAGAGAATTTCCCATATTATAACGGGCATCACCCATGTATGCAAGTTTAATTCCTTTTAAATGTCCGAAATGCTCTTTGATTGTCAGCATATCAGCGATCATCTGTGTCGGATGGAACTCATTTGTCAGGCCATTCCATACCGGAACGCCTGCGTATTTTGCCAGATCCTCAACGATGGTCTGCTCAAATCCACGATATTCGATACCGTCATACATACGTCCAAGTACACGGGCGGTATCTGCAATGCTTTCTTTTTTACCAATCTGGGATGCAGACGGATCAAGGAATGTCGCATGCATACCGAGATCATAAGCAGCTACCTCGAAAGAACAACGGGTACGTGTACTATTTTTTTCAAAAATCAGCGCAATGTTTTTGCCGGATAACACATCGTGACGGATACCTTTTTTCTTTTTCTCTTTCAGTTCTGCGGACAGATCGATCAGATATGTAATCTCCTCCGGTGTGAAATCTAACAGTTTCAGAAAATTTCTTCCTTTTAAGTTCATCTTTTTTACCTCTCTTTATATATATCATGCTACAAAATATATATCATGCTACAAACAGGGCTGCCCAAATCAGGCAGCCCATGTTATATTTTCTACTTTTCTTTTACATCTGCTGCTACTTCTACCAGCGATTTTGCAAGTCCTGCCATGCCCTGAATCTCTGACGGAATAATGATCTTTGTTGCTTTGCCATCTGCTGCTTTTGCAAATGCTTCCAGACTCTTAATCTGAAGTACTGCTGCATCCGGAGAGGCCTCTTTCAGGAAACGAAGACCATCTGCGTTTGCCTGCTGGATCTTTAAAATTGCTTCTGCCTGACCTTCTGCTTCTTTGACGGTTGCCTCACGTTTTGCTTCTGCACGAAGGATTGCTGCCTGTTTCTCAGCCTCCGCATCCAGAATTGCAGATTCTTTCTTACCTTCTGCTACCAGAATGGTGGATTTCTTCTCACCTTCTGCACGAAGGATCGCCTCACGACGTTCACGCTCAGCTTTCATCTGTTTCTCCATCGCATCCTGAATTGCCTGCGGTGGAATGATGTTTTTCAACTCTACACGGTTTACTTTAATACCCCATGGATCTGTTGCAATATCCAGGGAAGCACGCATTTTTGTATTAATGGTCTCCCTGGAAGTAAGTGTCTCATCCAGTTCCAGATCACCGATGATATTTCTCAGTGTTGTCGCTGTCAGATTCTCAATGGCCATAATCGGGTTCTCCACGCCATAGGAAAATAACTTTGGATCCGTAATCTGGAAAAATACGACAGTATCAATTCTCATGGTAACATTATCTTTTGTGATAACCGGCTGCGGTGCGAAATCAACAACCTGCTCTTTTAACAGCACACGTTTTGCCACGCGGTCGATAATCGGCATTTTAAAATGAATACCAACTTCCCATGTTCCCTGATATGCTCCCAGGCGCTCTACAACGTATGCGTTTGCCTGCGGAACAATCTTGATGCAGGAAGCCAGAATCAGAATAACTACTACGATCAGAATAATAATTGCAATCATGTATTGTCCTCCTTTTACTGTTCTTTCGGACGTCTGACCATCAGTTTCACGCCGCTGATCGACATAACCTGAACAACATCGTCCTTGTTGAACTTCTCCTTGTCATCCACACTTCTCGCGGACCATTCCTGACCTTGAATCATAACACGTCCTTTCGATTGAAGATTATCAATCGGTTCAAGCACCACCGCTTCCTCACCGATCAGTGTCTGAGCATTTGTGCGGATATGACCGGAATTAAATTTTCTCTGAGCCAGTGGGCGGATCAGCAATACCAATGCCAACGACACGATCAGAAAAACAATGACCTGCACCGCCGGTCCAAAATCAGCCAAACTAATAAAAAATGCAGCCAATGCACCGCCGGCAAACCAGATTGTCAAAAGTCCTACCGTCGCAATCTCAACCAGAATAAAAATGACCAGCAGAATCAGCCATGTCATAGGTGCCGATAATGAAAACATGTCGTTCCCCCCTTTTCCTCGCTTTTCACCAATATACTATATTTTATCCTGTTTTACAATAATAAAAACAAAAATGGAACCACAGCCTGAATCCGGTTCTTTTCACTGGATTCATACTGTGATTCCATTATTTTATATGATCTTCATTTGCTTATCAGTGTTCTTCCACGCATTTATTTTTCTTAATAAAAAATCTGTGAACCGATTACAGTTCCGGAACCACTTGTTCCTGCATGAAAGTATTTTGCTCCGCCTGTGTTATCAGCTCCTGCAAGTGCTTCTGCTGCTGCCTGATAACAGCTGGAAGAAATTTTTCCGCTATTCAGGACACGGGCAAGTTTACCACTTGATGCCGGAGTGAACTGACCACTCTGATATACAACACCTGAAATACTGTTTGGGAAAGAACCGCTCTTTACACGATTCATGACCACTGCACCAACCGCAAGCTGACCTGCATATGGCTCACCGCCTGCCTCACACTCGATGATTGCAGCCAGAAGCTGTGTATCACTGGAGGATGCGCTGACTGCTGCTGAAGTTGTGACAGAAGCACTGCTTCCCTGTGCACCCTGTGCTGCAGCTGCTGCTTCCTGCTGTGCCTTTGCAGCTTCTCTGGCTCTTATTTCCTCCATGCTTACTGCATCTTCTACATTCAGTTCAACGTCTACATAATCTGCTGCAACATATGCTGCTGTACCATTGTAATCAACAGAAATCCATCCATCTACTGCTTCTGTATCTGTATTTACTTTCAAAGACTGGCCTGCATCGATCACATCCAGGATTTTTGCATCTGTATTGGATGCCTCACGGACACGGATACCGTCTGCATTTGCGGTAGCCTCTGTATCGCAATTTTCTTCTGCATATGCACGTGCGTCATTTCCAAACACACAATATGCATTATTTACATAACCTTCTACATCACCGGATTTTACTTTTGTCCATTCATCACCGACTTCCAGAACTTCCGCTCCGCTTCCGTGATAGAACTTACCAACTACTTCCGCATCTGTAGATGCCTCTTTTCGTATATTCAACGAACTGTCTTCGTCTACTGTTACCAACATTTTGTTGGCCCACTCTGCAGCTAATGCCGCTGCCTGTGCATTCTGATGTGTAATCTGGATTGACTGAACTCCTGTGCTTGCTGTCTGGCTTGCACGATTTACCACTGTCTCCAGTGTTCCGTTGTTTGTCTCTACCTCAGCAGCACTTACAGAAACGGCTGTTGTGACGGATGAGATAGCCAAAGCTGCCGTGATAATTCCGCTTTCAATAACCTTTCTAAATTTCATATGACCTCCTGATTCATGTTCTCACTCAAATGCCCTTGAGAACCTGTTTAGATTTTATAATATTTGTTTAGTATTACGATTCTGTTTATTTTTATGCATTTCTTTTAATTTTGTTACAGAAATGTTACATAAACATTGCACGCATTATAACAATCTATTTTCAGGATGTCAACCCTGTTTTTTGATTTTTGTGGAATTTTTACCCGTTTTTAATGTTAAAAGTACTTATTTCGCTCCAAAAAACTCCATTTTTTGTTTAATTTTTGGGATTGACTTTTTTCTGATCATAATCAATTTATTACATTCATTCGTAACTATTGAAAAGACAAATTACTATGCCCAAAAATGATACAGCTTTTGAGTTATGGGAACATCTCACGCATCACACTTCCAAACAGTTCTTCATCCGCTTTTGAGACAGCATGTCCCCTTGTCTGACGGTCATTTTTTCTGTTCTCCCGCACTTCATATTCCCGTTCATTTTCCCTTCCGGATGCCTTCTGGCTCAACGCCAGTTTCATGACATCCCGAGACTTATCTCCAAGGTATTTTATCTGTCTGCGGCATCTTCGTACTGCCAGCAGATTCATTATCATAAGTAGCGCGATCGCGCATAGAATTGCCAGAAATACTGCTGTTGTATGCTGTCCGTATAATTGTTTTACCAAATGAATCAAATACTCCATCTGGTGCCTCCTTCCTGCCATTTATGTATGACACTTTTTATTTTTTGTTACATACTTAGTGTAACAAAATCATACATATAAAAAAAGGGGGCCGGAAGCGGTTTTCATCGCAAGTTTCGACCAGTTTCTTCTTATTAAAAATAAACGCTTGTCTAGGTTTTGCAATAGGTGTATATTTAAGCAGAAAAGAGCAGATATTTTATAGCGGTTTTGACTCACAGAAGAAACATTTTTTATGCAATTCAAGTCGAACGCACGTGGGACTTGGTGCGTGATTCTGGGCAGCGTAAGCTGGCATATTCATCTCAGAATCACTGCACTCTACACTTTTTTCTGAAATAAGCAACCCTCTTCCCCACCGCTTAGTACTCTACGCACTTGAAGCGGGGGAATGCTTATTCTGCGTTCAAATCGCTATTACAAATCTTATATAAGAAAGGATATGCATATGAAAAAAATCATTCTTACAGGCGGCGGTACTGCCGGTCATGTTACACCAAATATTGCCTTGCTTCCAAGATTAAAAGAATTAGGTTACGAAATCTCCTATATCGGATCCTACGAAGGCATGGAAAAAGGACTGATCGAACAGCAGCACGTTCCTTATTATGGTATTTCTTCCGGTAAACTACGTCGTTACTTTGACCCGAAAAACTTTTCCGATCCGTTTAAAGTTATGAAAGGATATTTTCAGGCAAAAGCTTTAATGCGCAAACTGAAACCGGATATTGTATTTTCCAAAGGCGGATTTGTCAGTGTTCCTGTGGTACTTGCCGCAAAACACGCTCACATCCCGACGATCATCCATGAATCCGACATCACACCGGGGCTTGCAAACCGTATCGCTATTCCAGCGGCTAGCCGTGTATGTTGTAATTTCCCGGAAACGATTCCTCATCTTCCAGAAGGAAAGGCTGTATTGTCCGGTTCTCCGATCCGTGCAGAGTTACTTCACGGAAGCAAAGAAAGAGCCTACACATACACCTGCCTGACTCCGGATAAACCGGTCATCCTCGTTGTTGGCGGAAGTTCAGGTTCCAAAGTGATCAACGATACTGTGCGTAGCCTGCTTCCACAGATTCTGAAAAAATATCAGGTCATCCACCTGTGCGGAAAAGGCAATCTGGATCCGACTTTACATAATACAGAAGGATATGTACAGTATGAATATGCCAATGCTGAACTTGCTGATTTATTTGCTGTATCTGAGCTGGTTATTTCCCGTGCAGGTGCCAACTCTATCTGCGAATTACTGGCATTACGCAAACCAAATATCCTGATTCCGCTTTCCAAAAATGCGAGCCGCGGAGACCAGATCCTAAATGCGAATTCTTTCCAGAAACAAGGCTTCAGCTATGTGATTGAAGAAGAGGAATTAAATGATCAGACACTTTCTGAGGCGATTAAAACGGTATGGGAGAAACGTGACGATTACGTGCATGCAATGGAGAGCAGTGATCAGATGGATGCAGTTACGACGATTACAGATTTAATCGAAAAATTACGGAAACGTTAATTTCTTTTGTGGGAGAAATTTTTAAGTTATTAAGATTACAGTGTCAAAAGGTCTGAGTCCACCTGTGCTTGCACAAGGACGGTTCAAGTCGAACGCACGTGAGACTTGGTGCGTGATTCTGGTCAGCGTAAGCTGACATCTTCATCTCAGAATCACTGCACATTCTCGCGGAGCGTTTATCTCAGTCGGAGATTGAACTCCCACTGAGAAATATTTGTTATTACTCACCACTTGCAGAAGTGGAAGTCTCAACTCAGACTGAGATGAATGACCTTGGGGCACGCCCCGCTATTCGCATATCGTGTGATTTTCATCCCACGATATGCGAATAGCGGGAAGGATTATGGGTGTGCAAAGCACGGAGCAATCCGTATTTACATATGCAGTTTTGCAGCAATTTCCGCAATTTCATCTGCAGAAAGACCCGCATGATTCCATGTCAGTTTATCTTCGTTTCCATCATTTAAGTAACGCGGAATCAGATGCATATGAAAATGGAATACGGTCTGACCTGCTACTTCCCCATTATTCTGAACAATATTAAATCCATCACAATGCAGAACTTCTGTCATTTTTGTTGCCAGTTTTTTCGCCAATACAAAAATATCTGCTGCATCTTCATCCGGAAGTTCATAAATATTTGCCGCATGGTTTTTCGGTAAGATCAGTGCATGTCCTTTCGTTGCCGGATCTGCATCCATGATTACGGTAAATTTCTCATCTTCATAGATAATATTTGTCGGAATGTCTTTGTTCGCTAATTTACAAAAAATACAATTGTCATCTTTCATTTTTTATACCTCCTGCAAAGTTGTATCTGCATTTAGTATAAAAAATTTCATCTTAAAAAGCAAATTTTATTTCAGTATGTCCCATATTTATTTTACATTCGGCACCAGGCTTCTCTGCAATTCAAATTCTTCTGTTGCAAAAATCAGATGATCCCCCTCCTTTAACCGGGTTGGTGTATTCATGGCAAGCAAATGTCCATTCAGGTAAGTTCCATTTGTAGAATTAAAATCTTCCAGAAACAACTCCCCTGATTCTTCAAAAATACGCGCATGTATACGGCTGACAGTCTGTGCGATCAGGATACCATCGGCGCCCCCGCTGCGTTTCCCGATCTGATACGGAAAATGATCCATCTGCAGATCTGTTTCCAATCCATTCCCCTGATATACCAGTTCCCATACTTTCTGCATTTCTATTTCTGAAAAACAGACTGTTTCCCCCCAGCGCTGTGCCGGATTTGCCTCTGCCACCATATTGCCTGCCTGCTCATTTTCCGAAATCCATGGATATTCTTTCTCTTTTCCAGCGTTTTTCTTTTTTCTCCCTTTCCAGAAGAAATGCCGTTTTCCACTCTCTGACAGCGATATTTCTTCCGTCTGTTTCTCCTCAACAGGAAGCGACAACCATAATTCCTTCTCATCCATAAATTTGGACGTCTGGCTCTCCTCAAAATCCCTGTTTTTCCTGTACAGACATTCTCTGTAATCTTCCATTACCGGTTCTTCTGTTCCACAGCGGTCATAGATTCCATATGCCATACGTACTGCCTCCGCATCCGAGTGATTCAAATGCTGCAGAAGTTCTTCAAATAATCCCTTGACCCCGCTGCTATTTTCCGCATGATATCCCGGAATATAACAAAATAAAATCTCATCTCCTGTCCGATTCCAGAAGATCATGGATGAATCATAATTAATATCACGATCATCCAGCAGATAATTCTCCAGTTCCGTTTTTACCACACAAATTCCTTCCAGAATCTGGCGGATCGCAATGCCATCTGCTACACTGACGGACAGCCGCTGTTCCAGTGATTTCATACCCGTCACCTCATACCAGTATTCCACTTTGCCGTCTGCGATAATGATCTGCAATGGCACAAGATTTCTGATTTTATTATGCAACACCATCTGCAATTCATACGGTGCAAAATCATAATCCGTGTCTTTTACGATCATATAACTGTTCTGCGCCGTTCTGAGATACTCTATTTTCATTTCACCCCTCCTTACTCTGCCTGTTCTTTCAAAGCATCTTTTACCTTCTCCATTTGTAATTTTTTTCGAAAAATATCTATTGTATCAACTGTTTCTTCTATATAAATAACTTCCGCTGTCTGGCGAACCGATTCATATAAACTAATTGTCCTGGATAGACAGAACATCACCAGTAAAATCAGAATCGGATATAGTAATGCTGCCTCTACCGTAATGGAAGCGGTACAACACATACCGATTTTTATATTTTTCTTAAAGAATCTCCTTTTTTTATTATTTATTAGCCGCATCAGACACCAACCTTATACTTCTTTTTTGTCTGTTCCTCAAATTTACCGAAACGCCATAAGTCTCATATTCTGATACATTTCTACCTTCATACTAAAACTTGTTCTTTCTTTGCTATATCTTTCTGTTTACATCAGACACACCAAAATAACTTGTGCCACAAATACAAAAGGTGCAAATGCAATTTTGTCTTTTCTGCGGTACTTTTTCCGCAGTATTCCAAGCAAAATATAACCGGCGCACAACCAGCCGGACAGAATCAAAAGTGCCAGATTTTGATCTCCACCGGAATATATTCCTGTGATGCAAAATAGCCATCCATCTCCCTGCCCTATCATGCCCCGACTAATATATGAAAAAAGCAGTATTACCAATCCAATTCCCACACCAGTCAACAGAGAACCCAAGCCAAAAGGCCTCTGAAAGAAGAATTCCACGATTCCTGCGCTCCCAAATATCAAAAAACGTGAAATTCCTAATTTTCTGCTTTTGTAATCTTCCCTGGCGCAAAGATACAGAAATGCCAATTCACTTACCTGCATGATCCACGTTTTATCCATGTCTCTCCTTTGTACCGCACTGGCTGCAGGACTGTCTGTTCCCAACTTCACTTAACGGTATTTTATGAACCGTCCGTTTCAAACCGGAACAGTCAATTTTTCCATGATAAGAGGTTCCATAATCAGTGATATAGACACTCCCCGTCGCACCATTTGCACAGTGACAGGCATAATAGATACTGCCATCTTTATTTCGCAGTCTGGTTACCTCTGTACATCCAACGGCACGAACGGTCAGATCCAGATAGCGACACCCTGTACTTCGGTGATACACGCTTCCATATGGCGTCACATACACATAATTTTCATCTTCCTCACTATTTTCCTCCGATGCACCAATCCATTTTCGATACACCGCCTGCTGTGTCACCGGAATACTGCGCCACTTGCCAAAAGAAATCGGCAATTTCAATCGATACGATACACATATTCGTATTTGTTCCCCACTGAATTCACTTCCTGTCAGTGTCAGATTTCCGACTTCTTCCATTCCCGGCCACCGGTCACTTCCATGCTCTTTCTGATAGGTTTGCAATAACTGCCGCACCTGCGCATACCCCCAAACATTTTCCGGTTCATCCGCCTGTATACTGGAAGCAGCCATAGTCCCCGCCAAATAATGGCATGCTTCCGACATCTGAACTTCCAATCCAATCAGTAAAAATAAACTCAGAGCCAAAGCTGCTGCCACCACAAGGAGCGGCATTATCAACGCAGCTTCTACTGTAAGACTTCCCCCGAGACAGGCATATTGCAGTGCTTTTGCACTGTTTTCATCGCCGGACAACACTGGAGAATATTGCAGCGATTGCTTTGATTTGCCAGAGAGAGATTTGCTTTTTTTATGATATGTTTTTTTTTGCAAAAGCACTGTAATACACCTGCCTCTCTACTTTGTAATAGCTCCCTAGTCTGAAAACTGCATAATCATCTGCTCCCGAAACAGTAATTCCTGCAAATTTCCATTTCCAATCCGGACAAATTTCCAGAACAATGCATTTGTCCCATATGTATACACACTTTCCGTCCGACTGACCATCTCATCCATCCGAACATCTAAATTATGTTCAATCAAATCCATACACCGATAAACCAGCTTCGTTTCCGGAACTGTCCGAAGCAGGATCTGTAAATATCCCGCATAACTCAAACCATTCTGATTCTGTATGCCATCTGCATTCTGCAGACTTCTACCAAGATGCTGCAGATCTGTATGCCACTCCGTATCTGTTTTCACTATGGACATTTTTCCACCATTTAACAAAATTCGCACATCACTGATGGATTCCGCATACGCCCAGGCCGCTAAAATTGCCTGTTTTACCGGATCAGCCAATTCCGGATTCGCCATAGCAGACGTCAATGCCAGTGCCACCTGCATCGCTTGCTGATTCTTCTCCGGATGTGTTTCCAGATACAGCAGATTCACACCTTCCCGTAGAAACAACAACCGATTCACAGTAGCCTTTAAATTGTCAATATCACTGTTTTTCCCACCGATCAGATACTCCATTTCATAATTGAAAGCATTTCCCTCTGTCTTTCCTTGCGTTGCATCGGTAAAATGGCCTTTACAATACAGCTGAAACAAAATTCGATCCAGTTCACTACTGCTTTCTATCTGCTCCCAGTTTCCCTGATGCAGGCTTCTTCTGCTCAGACATTCTGAAACATCCATCCGATCTGTCGATAATTCTTTTTCCGGTAGCACCACAGCCAAAATTCCTTTTTTCTTCATCTCTTTCAGCCACTCTAATGGATTTTCCTGCGGGAGCGCATCATTTTTCGATATTGTGCTCTGATCTGTGGTCTCTGCCGGTGCATGTTCCATTGTATCTGCCGTTTTTCCTGCCAGTTCCCCCAGTATCTGTTCTGCCTTCTGCTCCAACTCTGTCCCGTTTTTTTCATACTTTTCTGCATCAGCCTGTGTCACCACCTTCCACACTTCCCTTACGGCATCTTCCGCAAGGCTCTGCTTTGTCCATGCTGCCGCCTGTTTCTGAAAACTTTTTCCATTCTGATCCGTCGCCAGTTCAAATTTCTGCACATCAATGCTATTTATATGAACCGGAAGTACAAAAAAATTATTCCTTATCTGTGTTAGCTTCCAGTTCTTCTCAATCTGTTCCTGCTGCAACGCACTCATTTTTGGAAACCCGTAATCCCCACCGCCTGTTTCCTTCCAAAACAACACATGATATTTGTCCCATAATTCCTGTTGGTAGGAAGCCCGGACTGCATCCACTGCCTGAGCAGTACACAGTTTCGCCTGTGTGCGCAGTCCGCTTACCCTGGCGGCTTCCAGAAAGGCAAAAAATACGGATGCCAGCAAGACCAGAAGCAGCACAAAAAATACAGAAACACTTCCTGCCCTTTTCATTACAACGTGCCCGACTGCTTATTGATATTGCTAAATGCTTTGTTCACCAGCGCAGTCAGCTGCTTCTTAAACACTACAATTAATCCAACCAGAACGACCAACACAAGTATAATTTCAACCACACCCACGCCAGACTCTTCCTGAAAAAAACGTTTCCACTCTCCTAACCATTGTTTCATCCTGTTCTTCCTCCCGCTTTCTTATCCTCATATCAGATTACTTTGCTTCTTTTTCTTTTCTGTCACATCTCGCACACAGCAGGAAATAAAAGTATCACCAAAACCAGTACAAACAAGCACATCATCGGAAACAAAAGCTTCATAGATGCCTCTTCACCGCGTTTCCTTGCCTCACTTTTCCGCTGTTCCCATGCTTCCCTTGCCTCTGCTGCCAGCATCTCACCGATATCCTGCGTCCCTTTCTCCAGATTTCTGGTGAGAATCGCCGCAAACCGTCGATAAGACTCCAGTCCAATCCTTTTTCCAAACCGCTCATACGCTTCTTTTTCCCCACAACCTTTCTGCATTTCAAGTGATGTGAGCCGCATTTCTCCCAGAAACAGATATGACGCATTACTGTCGTTTTTCTGCATATTCCGCGCAGTGGAAAGAATACGTTCCCATGCCCTGCGAATCGTCAAACCTGCTCCGATCAACATGGACATCTGCTCCACCAATTGCGGATACTCCCGCTGCAGACATTGAAGTCTCTCTTTTTCTGCCTTACGCTTTTTTTCTCTTTTCTTCCATTCCAACCCAGATACTGCCACACAGCCAAGTATGATTATCCACACCCAGTCCCTGCTCTGATCACTCTGCCATTGAATCTTCATATCACCAACTGATTTCGGTAATTGAAATCCATCTTTTGTGCGGTTCTCTGCTTCTGCCCGCTGCAACATTTTTTTCACCTGCATCTGAATCCAGACGTCACTGTCCTGAGGTGGTGGAATGATATACAGATTACGCAGTTCCACTTGCACACACTCCTGACAGGAAAATTCTGCCTGCAGACTTACTACCTGTCCATGCTCCGGCACCTGTCCGTTTTCTATTGTTCCGTCGTCCAACACCAAATCACCGGGATCTATCTCATATGTCACCTGCACCAGCCCATCTTTCATCGTTGCAGGAAGGTTCAGTTTTCGATACACCTGATCTGCTGACTCGTTTTCAGCCAGATACTGTGCCTCCCACTCCTGCACAGCTTTTTCCAACAATTTTCTGACAGCTTTCTCTGACCGTTGAACGGCCTGCACCTCCACTTCTACTTCATGCTCTGTTCCCTGCACTGTCTGATAGGTAAATATTTTCTGTTCTGCTCCGGTTCCTTCCGCACCACGGCTAACCCATCCTGCTGACTCCTGATTTTGATCAGTCTGCTGCCCCCACATAGCCAGGGTCAGCACACCAAAAAAAATGCCTGCCAATATGCTGATCTTATGCTGCTTCCAGAACAACGATACCCTGTTTTTTCTCTTCACTTTCCAGATCCACTTCATGTGTCAAAATCACTCCTGCTTCAAACCGGAATCGCCATAATCTTTTCTGACCAGAAAAAGGCTCCCGCATATCCCAGCAGGCATCCGCTCATCACTGCAATGCCCGCCGGATTTCCATAAAGGTGACTGCTGTACTCTGGAGAACTTAAGGTGACAAAACATAGTATTCCCGGAAGTAATAACATCATCATTTTCTGTTCTGCCCGTTTTGCTGCCACACTGGTCTCTATCTCCCGCAAAATTTCATATTTCTCCTGCATACGGCTTCCTGTCTTGCGAATGATCTCCGTCAGGTTTCCTCCGTTTCGTTTCACGTACAGCAATATTTCTGAAAAATGGCAGATATCTTCATTTCCGCTACGCCCGGCAAATTCATACAACAACTGTTCCACCGGTTCATTCATTCGGATTTTCTGATTCATCTGATAAAATTCCCGGTAAACTTCCCCGGTTCTTCCATACAGCCGTTCCAGTTCTTCCATGGCATAATGCCATGCAGATTCCAGTGAATACCCTGCAGTCAGTGCGCCTGATATTGCACGGATCGCAGACTGGAACTGTACCTGCATCCGCCTGTCTCGCGTTTCCTGCTCCTTTTTCTTTTTTCTGTGTATACACACCGGGATCACAATGGCGGAAAGACACAATCCCCAGACAGAACGATAAAATAAAAATGCAATGATACCACTTACTATCAACCCTTCCCCGAATGTCTTCCAGAATTGTTTTGTTGAAAGCGCGATACGCTTATAATCCGGTAGAGCCTGTCTCTCTGTCTTTTCAGATAAACTTACAGATAATTCCTTTTTCTTCCAGCTTTTTGCGATTATGAAGCTGCCCTTCTTTCTCCCAGCATCCACGTACTTTTTCCCCTTTCTGACCCGACTCCCGGAATACAAACAACGGATTCAGCCGGATTTCCCCCTGCTCCATCCCGTCTATTTCACTGATCTGCAGCACCTTTCTGGTTCGATCCCGCATTCTTCCAAGATGCACCAGAATATCGATTCCAGAAGATATTTGACGTCGGATCGCCTGTAATGGCAACTCCTTTTCCCCCATTAATATCATTGCCTCCAGACGAAGCAGCATGTCCTCGCTACTGTTTGCATGACCCGTACTAAGACTTCCATCATGACCAGTATTCATCGCCTGAAGCATATCAAGAGCCTCCGCACCACGCACCTCACCCACAATAATGCGATCTGGTCTCATCCGCAGTGCTGTACGAATGAGATCACGGATTTCAATAGGCACCGTTCCCTGACCATTTGCCATACGTACCTCCAGCCTCACCAGATTTTCAATCCCATTCAGCTGTAATTCGGCAGAGTCCTCAATCGTAACGACACGTTCACCGGCCGGAATATGCTCCGACAACGCATTCAGAAATGTTGTTTTGCCGGAACCAGTTCCACCAGATATAAAAATGTTGTATCCAGCTTCTACGAAAGCTGCCAGCACATCTGCCGCCTCTTCCGAAATGGATTCCAGCCCCGTCAGCTGTTCCAACGTCATCACGGAATCCGAAAATTTTCGAATGGAAATACAGGAACCATCTAACGCCACCGGCTGCAACACAACATTTACCCTGGAGCCATCCGGCAATCTCGTATCCAGTATTGGTTGCGCCTCATTGACCACCCGGTTCGCATTTCCCGCAATCTGTTGAATAATATCTGCCAGCCGCTCTGCGGTCAGATGTCCTTTTTCCCAACGATATAACACACCGGATTTTTCATAAAAAATATGTTCCGGTCCGTTCACCATAATTTCCGTCACCTCCGGGTCATCCAGTAACTCCTGCAAAATATCCAGCTTGCGAAGAGAATTAAAAATCTGCTCTTCATACTGTTCCCGCTCCGCCAGCGACATCAGCTTTTCCCTGCCAAACTTTCGCACCTCCACCTGAATTTTTTCCCTTAATTCCTCATCAGATATCTCCCGTGACACATCAATTTTCTCCAAAATCTGTTTCCGCAGATCCTGCCAGATCATCTCCATACTTATTCTCCTTCTCTCTTTGCAGCTGTGCTGCCTGTTTTCCCACCTCTGTTTCCATCCACTCATACAAAAGCTGACTTCCCGTCGTATCAGCCCGAAGCTTCCGAATTGAAATTTTTTCTATATGCGCAGACCTGTCCCCCACGCATTTTTGTATAAACATTCTTCGTTCTTCCAGTGCACATTCCTCTATGACGCCTTCTTCTGACAGCAGAAAAATGCGATCTGCAGCCATAAAAATCTGTTCACACCCTCGCACCATCGTTCCCAGCGCAAGCACTGCCAGCGTCTCTTTCCGATTCAGAATACAGTGCAGCAACCGTCTGACATCCGCCTCATCCATCTCATGAAGCACCTGTGGATTTCTCGTCGGACAAATATAATCCAGCCTATCCGTTCGCCCGACATATCCCCCCAGATATAAATCTTCTTCCCGTCGCAATGCCAGGATAAGGTCGCTTAAATCGGACTCATTTTCCTGTAAATGCAGTAATTGTGCAATCCCACTGCACTCCGCCAGATCCAGATACAGTACCGGTATTTCCCTCGACCACATCCATGCGCACAATGCCGCAAATGCACTGAGCTGTCCCACATTTCCTGCTCCGGTAAACACATACATTTTTGACTTCTTATTTTCTGGGTTTCCTGCCATTTTCCCGGCACGCAGTACACACCGCGAAACAATCTTGCGATACAGAGTATCCCTGCTCTGGTAAGGATATATATGCGTCTCATCCTCCGCCTCTTCCTCGCTGAAAATAATACTTCGCACAGCCTGATCTGCCATTTCTGCAACAAATGCTTCCGTACCGATCACCGCATCCCAGCGTCGATTTTTTTCGTTTTTCTTCCTTTCATCGGAAATGATACCTTCCGGCTCCCCACTTTTTGTTTCGGAACTTTCCGGACTCTCTGCCAGTTCCACCCGCATTCCATTGTCCAGGCGTTCATTCAGATACAACACCAGTTTCTGCATATATGTCTTGTCCAGACCACCAATTAAAATGGTATGATCCTGCACACTTTCACCCCCAAAACTACGATATATCCCAAAAGAATTGCCATTGAAAAATGAAACCGGTGTCCGGGACGGTTTCTCTCGGGATAGGGTATGATCTCCTTGCTTCTCACGATCATTTGAAAATATTGAATACAGTTTTGCATACTTTCACAAAACTGTCTCTGATTCAGCAATCTGCCGAATGAGAATCCTGCTGCCAGCAGGAAAGAAATACAGATACAATAGATTGCAACCTGACCACCATTCAGGCAGCCGATCACACTAAATAATTTTACGTCTCCGGCTCCAAGTCCGTGCATCCGAAACGGGATCCAGCATATACATACAGGAAGTAACAGTCCCATCAGGAAATCCTTACAGCCATTCTCACAGATTCCCGGAATTCTCAACAAAATCCCGACCAGTAATCCTGAAAACAACAACTTATTTTTAATCTTCCCGGACGCAGCATCCATCGCCGCAGCACATAATAGTAACACCGCAGTTACACTGATCTGAAGTAACTCCACATGTGTTCCACCTCCTTTGTGAGACCGATTATAGGGGCTTTTATTCCTACTGTCTACCCCCTTTTTTCTGCCCAATTTTGCCCTTGTGCAATTTCACAACACTTGCAGCAGCATAATGCCGTAAAGTGCCGCCATTCCGCTAAAACCAAGGGTTCCGTATGTCAAAACACTGATGAGATTGACCCCGATCGCCACATTCAGACCATGTCCTGCAAAGAACGCATTCAGGAAGTGTGTACAGATAAAACAGACCACCACACGAGCCGCGAAATTCAAAAGAATTTCAGCATTTTTCTTCAAAATTCCAATCAGGATCACCAGCAGACATACCCCGGAAATAACTGCGAGCCCATACATTTTTTCCATTCTGCTTCCTCACAGATTCTTTTGTTGTAATATATTATTTTTGTGGAATTTTATGCTATTTTTCGTATAGATTTCCGGGTATTTGCTTATACTGTAACATAGATTTTTTATCTGATTTTTTGTTACAGGAGGTGACAAACTTGTCAAATTTCTTTTTTCATCCAAAGTCACAGACTATGGCTCAGCTCCTTGTCGATGCCATAGATCATACAAAACTGGAGATTGATACCGCCTACCGCAACTTTGAGCATGCGCTGGAACCAGATCTCATCGACTGCTATATTTATCAGCTGCAATCCGCGCAGATGCGCTACCAATTTCTGCTGAACTGTGCAAAAAAAGATGCCAATACGCACATCAAAAGATAATGTTTGATAGGAAATTCATCGTAATTTTCTATCAAAAAAAGCCCCCTTCGCAGATGTTTTGCAACACATACAAAACGTTCCCCGAACAGGGCTTTTTTTCATATTTTTTTAAACTTTCAACCAGATTTTTACTAACCTGACTATTTTTTATTACTCACCACTTGCAGAAGTGGGAGTCTTCTCGACTGAGATAACCCCTTACTGGATCGTCAGCGGCTCCTGCGTCTGGCTCTGTCCCAGCCTCCACACATCCAGCAGATCTTTTCCGATCACCACGCCTTTATTTGTATCAGCACACTGGATCGCTGCTGCCATATCCGGTGTCGCCATCAGTACTTTTCCCTTTGCATAGACATAATATGCACTGGTAGCGTTCAGGTCTTTCATCTCCAGAACATTAGACTCCTCATTTATGATCAGTTTTGGAACTACCTGTGTCACAATAGAAGATGTCGCCTCACTCAGTAACTTCAGGGTAACTTCTTTCTGCTTTGTATCTGAAGTTGTAGATCCCACACTCACCTGCTCTTTTTCCTGCATATCGCGGTTCATAATAGTATCTTCCGTCGTCTCCGCATAGGTATCACCGTTCTTTGTCACACGGCTCAGGTAAATACTTCCGTCCTCGATACGGATTCCTGTCACATAAATGCCCGGAACTTCATAAGTTTTCAAAATAGCGTGATCGCTGTTTGTGGTATCCATGATCAACACCTTGCTGAGGGCTTGTGTATCCGTCTGAGTGTCCGTACTAAAAATATCAGAGCTGTTTCCAATGCCATAAATACAGTCACTTTCCAGGAAACCAAGGGGTTTTAGTACCTGTCCGCTCTCCGCAGTAATATCATAAGTATCATCTTTTTCCAGATCCGTCACATGCATGGTGCTTCCATCTTCTGTCCACGCGATGTAACGTCCGTCCTCGGAATTTACCAACATATCCGGTTTTAGATCATCAATAAATACTTCTGCTTTCTTTGTATTCAGATCTATTTTATACACCTGATTGGAAATCGTCAGATAGAACGTTTCACTATCAGATACATACATAAGTTTTCCGATCTGTTCCTTCACGATCTCGTAAGATAATGTTGTCGGAACAAACAGCATTTCTTCCACCGTATTCGTCAGACAGTCGTAATGGCATACGCTGACGCCAACCTGTCCTTCATGTTCTCCTCGGTTCATATAACCATAAACGACGAAATCCATGCTTCCGCCCTCATCCGTGGTACGCAGAATCCGAATGTCATGCTCATTATAATTTTCCCGGATATCCATGCCTTCCTGACTGCGGAAGCTGAACACCTGTGTCATTTTATTTTCCACCTGATTATAACTCCACAGTTCACCCTGCTGTACAAAACAGATTACATTTCCGGTCTCATTTGCTTTAAAATCCACATCACTGGAACGGATTCCCAGATTGATGGTATCCTTTGATACCTGATTTCCCTCTCCGTGGAAAATCTCTTCCACGGTACGCTCAAAATTCAGCAGATATATTTTCTCCGCACCGACACGGACACGGTAATATTCTTCTACGTTATAATATTCTGATGCCCCGCCATTACCCACGGATGACATAATGTACTCTAATAAAATGACCTGATAATCATCATTCATCTCCTTGATGGAAACAATCGGATCTGTCACTTCTGTGCCCTGAAAATCCCCCCAACAAGCCTGTGCCAGACTATTATTGATCGTCACTTTCTGCAGTGTTGTGTTATCCGCAGAGGAAGACGGCTCCATATAAGAGCTCAGTTCAGACTGACGCTCTTTGTCCATAGTAATTTCATGAAATTTCTGCACAAAATCCACACACTGTTCAATCTGGCTCTTTCCTTCCTCACGGATTCTTGTATAATACCGGCTCATCTGATCTCCTGTTTTTACCTGCAGAATAAGCTGATATTCTGTATTGTCCTCCAGCAGATTTTCCACCGTTACAGTACCTGTCGCAGAGGAGGAATCTCCGGATACCGACACCTCGCCATCCTGCACCAGCCGTTCACCGTTCATGCTTCGGATCTGAAATGTCACTTTTTCAATTTTCTTACCATACGGATCGATCCGCAGGGACAATTTTCCGTTTGCAGGCAGTGGTGTGATAGTATCACGCAAGGAAACCACCGACATCTCGTCCACATATCCATGCATCTCATTCAGCAGACGGTCACCGTCCACCACATAAACAATCGGCAGGGTTGCCTCCTTCATATCCGTTGTCAGATCTTTCGTTTCATGGTTTGTCAGCTTTGAAAATACAAACACTGCCACGATAAATACTGCCAGCAATATAAAAAATTTCTGTATTCCTTTACGCATCTGCTGTATCCCTTTCTTCTCTCATCAGTCTTTCCAGTGTCGGAGAAATATGAAGCTGTGTCAGCAGCCCGGTCAGATCCTCTGACGTCTTTTTCTTACCTGTTCTGACAGCCCGAAGCAAAATATTTTTTGGCGTATGTTCCATATCGATAAACTCCAAAACCTGCACCTGATAGCCGGCCTCTTCCAGCAAGTTGGCCCGAACAGCATCTGTCACCAGTGCAGACATACGCTCTTTGATCAGTCCATACTTCAGCACCGGCTGCAACAGGTTGTTCTGAATTTGTCCATTGACCTCATGCTGACAGCACGGAACCGACAAAATAACTTTTGCGCCCCAACGGACAGCCTTGTCTAGCGCATAATCCGTCGCCGTATCGCAGGCATGCAGTGTTACAACCATGTCCACATGATCCACACCGTCATAATCCGCGATGTCACCGGTCAGAAACGACAATTTTTCATATCCATATTTTTCCGCCAGCTTCTGGCAATGGGCAATCACATCCGCTTTTAAGTCTAAACCGATAATCCGCACATCATAGTGTTTCAATTCATGCAGATAATAATACATGGCAAATGTCAGGTAAGATTTTCCACATCCAAAGTCTATAATAACAGATTCTCTGGCCTTTGGAAGTTCCGGAACGATATCTTCAATAAATTCTAAGAAACGGTTCATCTGGCGGAACTTATCATACCTGGAATGCACGATTTTTCCCTCTTTTGTCTGCACCCCAAGGTCATGCAGAAACGGAACCGGCACTTCCGGATCCAGAATATATTTCTTTTTGCGGTTGTGCTCCAGAGATGCCGTCGGTGCCGGGCAGCCAGACTTTGAACAGCGCACCGTCCGCTTTCCTTTTTTGCTCACCAGCACCTGAATCCGCTCCTTCGGATGCAGCACCTCCAGCTGACGAAATCCTTCCATCCATTCCTCTGTTTTTTCATATACTTCCTGTTCCGACAGATTGTAATGCTGTACCTGCTTCTGCGTGTACGCACTTGCTTGAAACAACAGCTGTCCTTTTAACAACACCGGTCTGATTTCGATTTTGCGCACATCATCTTTTTTGCGTGGTCCGCTGATGATGATCTTTGCAAGTTCACGGTCCATACAGCCGCCCAATATTTCTTCCCATGCATTTATCATAACGTTATATTTCCTTTTATATCTGAATTATCGTGTCTTCTTTGTTTCCTATACAAGTTTGAAAAAATAATTCCCTATCCCTGTAAACTGTGATAATTATAGGTTATTTTTTCCCGTCATACAAGACCTAATACCATCTCCGGCAACGATAATGCCTGCATCTTCTTCGATACATTTCCTGCATGAGCATCACCTGGATCAGTTGAAAATATCGTTCTTCTGGATTCAGCTTTCCATCATCCTCCACATCCTGCGGATTCAGTTCCCGGTAAATCCTGCGGCAGATCAGTTCCATCATCAGCCGGTCCGGATAACGATCAAACATCATACTGCCCTCGTATTCCATCCGGTCACACTCCCGGTCCACCAGTTTCTGAATATTTCGCACATCCCGAGGATACATTTCCTGGAGCCTCCGGCAGTCCTTCTCGTACTCCGTCTCCTCAAACATTGTATTCTGCATCGGATATGTCATATAAAACGGCATTTTTGCGCGGGTATACGGATCTTGCTCCCCCCACGGATACCTTTCCTGTCCAAAACTCATTGCATACACCAAATCATATCTTCATTCTTATCACAACATATGCGCAAAAAGAAAAATCCGTGTCAGTTTTACCCAACACAGATTTTTCTTTTTCACCTGAAATTGTAACGAGAAGATTTTTCTTCATTTTGTTCTGTACGCATTTTCCCCGCAGTTTAAGATGCCTCCCGGCGCGGTGCGTTCTCACGAATCCGCTCTGAAATTAGCAGATATTTTTCCATCACATGGGCATATCCGTTTTTGCAATGCGGAACCGTACAGTTATCGCAATTTTTAATACCATTCGGCAAGTATTCAAAATTGCCGCCACAGTCCTGTCCTAAAAGGTACAGCGGACAGTAACAAAACAGACAGTTAAACTCCTCCTCTTCAACTCCTGTGTGACATGGGAAATATTCACATGCACGATTCTGGAAAAAATCAAAACCTTCTTTTTTCATGATATCCTCCTACACGATGTAAAATTTATGTATTCCCACTCTTTTTTCTCTCATTCTTCAGTCAGGCTATTGCCCATTTTCCTTTTCCTGCTGCATTCTGCTGAAATATACCGGAAAAGCTGTCCACATGGCTTTCTAAAATATCCATCACGCTCTGTTTCTCCTCAGCCCCGTCATAAATGCTGTAAAGCAGGAAGATTGGTCCGTAAAAATCCAACACCATCTGTCTGGCTTTCTGGCTGTCCTCTGTCAGCTGTTCAAACATCGGCTCCATATAGGATACCGGTCCTTTGGCCAGATATCTCTGATACAGTTTCGCCATTCTCGGGTCACGATACTGCTCCAGTGTCAGTACTCTGCGAAAGCAGCTTGGAAATTCCTCACTGGTCCAGTACTGAAACTGTTCTTTTGTATATGTCTTGATCTGCTCAAAAGCTGCTGCCTTATCGCCCACATCCACTCTGGCTGCTTCCTTCGGCAGTTCACATTCCGCCGCCTTTGCAATAATGCAGTCCAGAATTTCCTGTTTGCTCTTGTAATGCTTATACAGCGCAGCTTTTGTTACGCCCAGCTTTGTCGCAATGTCATTCATGGATGTCCCCGTGTAGCCATTCTGTGCAAAAAGCTGTAGTGCCTCTTCCAAGATTCTTTGTTTCATCGGTTTCTCTCTCATTTTTGTTTCCTCCTGTCATAAAAAAAACTTCTCCAGGAATTGTATCTTACAGAAAAAATACGTTTGTCTTATAGAAATCTTCTGTGATTTGCTGTAAAACAAAAAAGCCGCGGTAGTCCCCTGACTGCCGCAGCCGATTTTCTGCAAAACATAATACGCCTACAACTCCAATTCCGAAAGTTTGCAAGCAACTTCCATTTAAGCAGGTCTCCTGACTCGCATATCCTCAGCTACCACACGCCTTCTCAGGATTACTCCCAATGACTGGCTTTCGCCCTGTGCGGTGCCTCCATGCTTACAGTGGCGGTACCGTTCCGGATTCTGACCGGATTCACTATTCTTCACGTATCTCATGCCTTTTTCAATGCAAAATACATGACACTTAAATGTTCTATTCAGATATCTACAGTATACAGAATTTCCTAAAAAAAGTCAATCTTTCAGAGCAAAAAAGTTTCCGATTGGTTACTGCTTTTGCATCGCTTTCTGTCTGCTGTTTCTAACCAAATATACCTCCCCAAAAAAGAAGCTCCCCTGACATGACGGAATGAGGTGGCCCCTCAAAGTTAGACTTTTACGAGACGACTTCGGTCGTCTCGTTTTTTCTTTATGCAGTTAAAAGATGGAGTCGGT
>CAKRKO010000029.1 GCA_934358495.1 uncultured Eubacterium sp.
ATATGCGGGTGTAGTTCAATGGTAGAACACCAGCCTTCCAAGCTGGATACGTGGGTTCGATTCCCATCACCCGCTTTGTTATGAAAGATTCTCATAACAGTTGTGTGTTCGTAGCTCAGCTGGATAGAGCAACGGCCTTCTAAGCCGTGGGTCGGGGGTTCGAATCCCTTCGAGCACATTTGAGATAAGGAAGACTTTTGGTCATCACTGTCTCGCATGGTGGGTATAGCGCAGTTGGTTAGCGCGCCAGATTGTGGCTCTGGAGGCCAAGGGTTCGAATCCCTTTATCCACCTTAAAATCACTCCTGCTTGGTTGTAAATAATGGGCTATCGCCAAGCGGTAAGGCACAGCACTTTGACTGCTGCATTCGCTGGTTCGAATCCAGCTAGCCCAGTTCAATAAATTCATATGGGTGTGTAGCTCAGTTGGTAGAGCACTTGACTTTTAATCAAGTTGTCCCGGGTTCGAACCCCGGCACGCTCACTATAAAAGAACACGGAAGTGTTCTTTTTTTGTGCCGAGGTTCGAACCAAGGTTCGTTCTCCGCTCCGCTACGGTCGGCGCTAAGCAGAGGTCTCCCAGACCTCTAGCGCCCCGGCACGCTCACTTTAAAGAACACGTAAGTGTTCTTTTTTTTGTGCCGAAAACCTTGAAAAATAAAGGGAAATTTGAGTTTTGCTTTTTTTACAATTTGTCAATTCTAAAAGATATTTATGGGAATAATTGGCTTTATGAAGTATAGTATCTCAAAAATATTCTTCCTGTTTTACATTCCCCCTGATTAATGGTAGAATAAGTTGAACGCAAAATAGGCATTCCCCCGCTTTAAGTGCGTAGAGCACTAAGCGGTGGGTAATGGGGATGCGTATGTCAGTGGAAGTTAAAAGCTCCCACTGACAGGTCGCAAAGCGACTGCGTTCATGAGCAAGTAACGAAAGCGGATTGCGAATGTTCGCTTTACAAAAATAAAAACCTATCAAAGGAAAAAAGAGTTTATGAGTATGGAAGCGTGTCCAGAAGTGAAATTATCGAATAAAAAAGAAGTGATGAGTGCATGGAAACTGCATTTGGAGAAAGTCAGAAATCAGCAAGAAAACTTATCAGTAGAATTGTTGTGGCAGGTTTTGTGTGAACTGGAGCAGGATTTTTTTTATACGGTAAAGGGTATTTCGTTTACTTATATTATCCGGGGGCATGAGATGTTTGTGGATCGAAAGGAAAAGTCGATCACGCAGGCAACTGTTGGCTTGGCAGCACAGCGTGTTCTAGAAAAACAGGCACAGGGGATTGTCATTACAGGACCGAAAAAGATCGGGACTTTCGGGGCAAGTTATTTGTATACGATTTTCCAGGAAATTGGGCTGATTTTGACAGTGTAATGTTGCAATAGTTTACTTTTGAAAATTATTTTTGCCCTTTACATCATTGTATGGAATAGAGTCAGAAATTTGGAGGAAATAGATATGAAAAAAATAGCACCACAGTTTTGGAAGGCGGACATGCCGGATTTCAGGGAAAAAACAAAAGCATTTTATAATGGAGAGATGAGCAAAGGTGACTATAAAGGTTATTCCGGCCGTTACGGAAGTTATGCACAGAAAGATGGAAAAGCGAGCATGTTGCGTCTGCGTATGACCGCAGGCCGTGTGACAAAGGAAAAACTTGCATTTATTGCAGGATCCATTCGAAAATATGAGGTAAAAAAAGCGCATTTTACAACCTGCGAGACGATTCAGCTGCATGATCTGCAGCAGGAAGCATTGTGCCAGATTATGGAAGACGCGTTGGATGTTGGAGTTGTCACCATGGGTGGCGGTGGAGATTTTCCACGAAATGTCATGTGCTCTCCGTTGTCCGGTGTGGAAGCAGATGAGTATTTTGATGTGCGCCCATGGGCAGAGGCAGCAGGGGAATATCTGATGACCTTTATCAATGCGGAGAAAATGCCACGTAAGTTAAAAGTATGTTTTTCAAATTCACCGAAGAATATTCCGCATGCTACGTACCGTGATCTTGGATTTGTGGCAACAAAAGAAGGAAAATTTGATGTATACAGTGCAGGTGGGCTTGGCAATCATGCCAGATTTGGCGTAAAAGTTGCGGAAGCAGTAGAGCCGGAGATGATCTTATATTATATCAAGGCGATGTGGCTGACATTTCGTGCATATGGAAATTATGAGAACCGTGGAAAGGCAAGAACACGTTATATGCAGGAAAGTTGTGGCAGCGCAGAAAATTATGCAAAGGCATATCAGGAAAAATTGGCAGAAGTGCTGGCTTCAGGAGAAGATTTAAAAGTTTCTGTAGAGCCACAGCCGCTGAATAAAAAAGATAACGGTGTACGTATTTCAGGAGTGCGTATTTTACCGCAGAAACAAAATGGATTGTATACTGTGATCTGGCATCCAATCGGTGGACAGCCGAAAGTTGAGGAATTGTGTGCACTTTCAGATGCAATTCAGGATATGGAAGAGGTGGAAATCCGCCTTGCACCGGATGAAACGGCATATATTATTAATCTGAACGGTTCAGAAGTGGAAAAAGTGCTGGAGGCAACACCGAGCAGCGCAAATACTGTATTTGAGACAAGTGTCAGTTGTATTGGCGCATCCATTTGTCAGGTGGGACTGCGTGATTCCCAGGCACTATTGCAGGCTTGTGTGGACGCGGTTCGTAAAGCAGATATTCCAAATGGTGCCCTGCCGCAGATGCATATTTCCGGTTGTCCGTCATCCTGTGGAACGCATCAGACCGGAATCATCGGATTCCGTGGTGCGGTAAAACGCGTGGATGATCAAATGAAAAATGCATTTGTGCTGTTTGCAAATGGTGAGGAACGCCAGGGTGAAGAGCGTATGGGGCGTGAAATCGGAACGATAGAAGAAGCCATGATACCACAGTTTCTGGTGGAACTTGGACAGACTGTGGCTGCTTCTGGCATGAATTACCTGAGTTGGGCTCAGAAAAATCCGGAAGGAATTGATAAAGTAGCTGAGAAGTATTTATAATGAGTAATATTTCGCAGAAAAACAGACCAGGATAGAACTGTTTTGATGTGTTATAGATGTTAAGGAGGAACGCGCGATGGAGCGTCGGGATAAAATTAATTATTATCTGGATCTGGCTGAAATTGTAGGTCAGCGCGGAACCTGTCTGCGCAGACATTATGGTGCTGTTATTGTAAAAAATGATGAAGTTATATCTACCGGTTACGTGGGAGCACCAAGGGGCAGAAGAAACTGCTCTGATTTAGGGGTCTGCATCCGACAGAAAATGAATGTGCCGAGAGGTGAGCGTTATGAACTCTGTCGTAGTGTGCATGCGGAAGCAAATGCCATTATCAGTGCATCCAGAGGAAAAATGATTGGAAGTACATTGTATCTGGTTGGAAAAGAAGTGGACACCGGGGAATATGTAAAAAATTCAAATAGTTGTTCTATGTGCAAACGGATGATCATCAATGCAGGAATTGACAGGGTGTACATTAGGGATTCGAAGGACGCGTATCGCATGATTCCTGTACAACAGTGGATAGATGACGATGAATCCCTGCTGGGAACTTTTGGGTATTAAGATTAAAAACAAGGCGGGTAAAAGAGGCATATGATACAGGATATTGCACCATTTCATTTTAATAATGAGTGGCACAAGTTACAACCGGAGGATAAAGACTGGATTATTTGTATGCAGGAGCGGAAGATATTGCTGCGGGGAACAAAAGAAGATATTTCTTTTCCACGTTATGATGAATTAAAGGAAGAGGTGCAGAACGGAGATCGTTTTGTCTATTTGTTTGCCGTCGGTGAGGAGCGATTTTTCCTGTATCAGCAGCATCAGTACAAAGAACGGGAAGAATTGAATCTGGTGCATTTGCAACAATTTCACTATGAAACAACCCGTTACCTGCGAGGCGCCGCTCCGCAGCATCTGTGCTATGCAGGATTGGTTGGTGCACAGTTAGCAGGCTGGTATGCGGCGCATCGGTTTTGTGGCGGATGTGGAACCCGCATGATTTCGGATGAACGGGAACGGATGATGCGCTGTCCGGTCTGTGGACAGATGGAATATCCGAAAATCTGTCCCTGTGTGATAGTTGGTGTGATGCATAAAGGAAAAATCCTGGTCAGCTGGTACAAAAATGGCTTTCGGGATCATTATGCACTGATCGCCGGTTTTGCAGAGGTGGGAGAGACCATTGAAGAAACCGTTGCAAGGGAAGTGTATGAGGAGACACATTTGCATGTGAAAAATCTGCATTATTATAAAAGTCAGCCGTGGCCATATTCAGAAAGTCTGCTGTTTGGATTTTTTTGTGAGCTGGATGGAGAAGATCATATTATTATTCAGGAAGATGAGCTTGCTATGGCAAAATGGGTGACACCGGAAGAAATTTTTGAATCATCGGATAATTTTTCCCTGACCAATGAGATGATCTGTAAATTTAAAAAAGATATGACGGAGCACAAACATCTTTGTTTTTAGTAGAGTAGGAGCATGGAAAATAATATGATAAAACAGGAAAATCTGGCAATTGTTACATTAAAAAAAGGAGAAGGACGTACCATCAAAGCAGGTGGTGCATGGGTCTTTCATAATGAGATTGAGACCATTACCGGTCGTTTTCATAATGGAGATATCGTGTTGGTGCACGATTTCGATGGGTATCCGATGGGAAAGGGCTATATTAATCAAAATTCAAAAATTCGTGTACGTCTGTTGACGCGACATGTGGAGCAGGAGATTGATGAGGCATTTTTTAAAATGCGTCTGCAGAACGCATGGAATTACCGCAAAGATACAGTGGATACATCTTCCTGCCGTCTGGTATTTGGCGAGGCAGATTTCCTGCCGGGAATCGTCATTGATAAATATGAAGATGTGCTGGTAATGGAGTGCCTGACCCTTGGCATGGAGCGTTATAAGGAACTTCTGGCTGATCTGATGAAGCAGATCCTTGCAAAAGATGGCATTGAAATTCGTGGCGTTTATGAGCGAAGTGATGCAAAAGAGCGGGAAAAAGAAGGCTTAAGCAGGATAAAAGGTTTCATTGGAAAAGAATTTGATACAAACGTGGAAATTGTGGAAAACGGTGTGCACTATATGGTTGATGTGGTGAACGGTCAAAAAACTGGATTTTTCCTGGATCAGAAATACAATCGTCTGGCAATTCAGAAGTTGTGCAGAGGGAAGCGGGTACTGGACTGCTTTACCCATATGGGAACGTTTGCATTGAATGCGGGAATTGCGGGAGCAAGTGAGGTAACCGGACTGGATATTTCAGAATTTGCAGTAGAGCAGGCAACCCAAAATGCAAAACGCAATGGTTTGAGTGAAACAGTGAAATTTCGCGCGGCAAACGTACTGGACGAACTTCCGAAACTGGCAGCAGCCGGAGAAAAGTATGATGTAGTGATTTTGGATCCGCCGGCATTTACAAAATCACGCCAGGCAACAAAAAATGCGATTAAAGGTTACAGAGAAATCAACATGAAAGGTTTGAAACTGGTGAAGGATGGCGGATATCTGGCTACCTGCTCCTGTTCGCATTTTATGACACAGGAGCTACTGGCAAAGACAATCCGTGAGGCAGCACGTTCCACTCATAAGAGATTGCGTCAGGTAGAGTTTCGGACACAGTCTGCGGATCATCCGATTTTATGGGCGGCAGATGAGTCTTATTATCTGAAATTCTTCATTTTTCAGGTTGTTGACGAAAAATAGGAGACTAAAAAATCCGCTGATTAGCGGATTTTTTTTGCATCGATGGCAGGTGAGAACAGTAAGTTGCGTATCTGTGTTTTAGAAAGTTTTAATGGTTTTTTCATAGAAATGATAAAGGGATATGATAAAATAATATCAGATATGAGATGACTCCCATCTATAGGTGGTGAGCAACAATATTATATCAGTGCAGGGATTCCATCTTGCAGCAAGAATGCCGATGGCATTCTTGAACATACGTGTGTTCAGGGTGAAACAGGGATAAGAAGGTAAGGAGAATTACTCAGAAATGGATGAAAAAGTAAAACGAGTAGATAAAACTGCAGATAGCCAAAAAACAGTAGACGAAGAAGTGAAAAAAGATACTGCAAAGAAAGAAAAGATGGCTGAAGCAGAATACATGGAAGCAGATATGTCGGAACAACTGGAGGGAGAGAATCAGGTAGGTGCAGGAGAAACAGAAAGTTGCCTGCCTTTGGCAGCAGATCAGTTAGATCTGGCCAGGCAATATAAGCAGATGATGTTGATCTATGAAGCAGGAATCCGTCAGCTGACCACAAAATTACAGATTTTGAATCGAGAGTTCGAGCAGAGTAATGATCGTAATCCAATTGAAAATATAAAGAGCCGCATCAAATCAGCGGAGAGTATTGCAAAGAAGATGGAACGAAAAGGGCTTCCAATGACATTGAGCTGCCTGACAAACAATATTTATGATATTGCAGGTATCCGTGTGATCTGCCCATTTATCACAGATGTGTATGAAGTGGCACGAATGCTGCTGAGTCAGACGGATGTGGAACTGGTGCAGGTGAAAGATTATATTCGGGAGCCGAAGGAGAATGGTTACCGTAGTTTGCATCTGATTGTAAAAATCAATGTGTTCTTTTCCGATGGTATGCGTCAGGTTCCAGTGGAAGTACAGATGAGAACCATTGCTATGAATTTCTGGGCAAGTACTGAGCATCAGCTTCGTTATAAAAAAGATAAGGCAATCACACCAGAGATGCATGAACGGCTGAAAAAATGTGCAGATATCATGGCGGATGCGGATTATCAGATGCAGAAACTTGCAGAAGAGATTCATTTTTAGCGATTGTGGATAAAGACTTGCGGAAGGAATCTATTTCTGCTATGATGTGCGTCGGTACATAAAAATGAAGATGTGATTACGGTATGGAATAAGAAAATGAAAATCAGATTTTTGCTGTGATCAGGGAGAATTTGAGATAATTTTATGAGTGAAAAATATACAGATAGAAAAAATGTGAGTAAAAATCATACACTGCAAAAGCATAGAAATGATGATAAGAAGAAGGGTGGCACAGCATGTAAGGTCGCAAAAAAATGTGGCGGATGTCAGTATCAGGGTGTTTCTTACGAAAAACAATTAAGTGAGAAGCAAAAAGCAGTCCGCCAGTTAATGCAGCCGTTTTGTAAAACAGAAGAAATTACCGGAATGAAAGATCCATATCATTACCGAAACAAAGTGCATGCAGTGTTTGCACGGAAAAAAGACGGTACGATCATTTCCGGTGTTTACGAAGAGGGCACACATCGGGTAGTTCCGGTGGAAGCATGTCAGATTGAGGATGAAAAGGCAGATGCTATCATCAATGATATTCGAGGACTTTTGAAGTCCTTTAAGATAAAAACGTATAATGAAGATACCGGCTACGGTCTGTTGCGCCATGTGCTGATCCGCCGCGGATTTACCACAGGTGAGATTATGGTTGTTCTGGTGCTGGGGTCTCCGGTGATGCCGTCCAAAAACAATTTTGTCAAAGCATTGAGGAAACTGCACCCGGAAATTACAACGGTTGTGTTGAATGTGAATGACAAGCGAACCAGCATGGTACTCGGTGATCGTGAGACAACGATTTACGGAAAAGGTTATATCGAGGATGTGCTGTGTGGACTGACTTTCCGTATTTCTTCCAAATCTTTTTATCAGATCAACCCGGTTCAGACGGAGAAGCTGTATGGAAAGGCTATGGAACTTGCCGGTCTGACAGGAAAAGAGCGTGTCATTGATGCGTATTGTGGTATTGGAACCATTGGAATGGTCGCTGCAAAATCCGCAAAAGAAGTTATTGGTGTAGAACTGAATCCGGATGCTGTGCGGGATGCGGTCAAAAACGCAAAACGCAACCAGATGAAAAATATCCGTTTTTATCAGAATGACGCCGGACGTTTTATGGAAAAAATGGCGGCAAAGGGTGAAACAGCAGATGTCGTATTTATGGATCCGCCAAGAAGTGGCAGTACAGAGCAGTTTATGAAATCCGCTGTGACACTGGCGCCGCAGAAAATCGTATATATTTCCTGTGATCCGCAGACCCAGGCAAGGGATTTGAAATATCTGACAAAGCATGGATATAAAGCAATGGGAGCATATCCGTATGATATGTTTCCTTTTACAAAGCACGCAGAAAATATCGTGCTTCTGGTGAAAAATCAACACAAATAAATAATTGAACTTTACAATGAGCGTTATCCAGATCTGGATGTGGAATATGAGGTTCTGCCTAGCCAGGTGCTGCAGTCGCTCTTGGAACAGGGAAAAATACATATGGTGATTGGTCTGGAGGCAGAACTGGAGAAATTTCAGGGTGTCAAAAAATATAAACTGTTTGATCACAATCTGCAGGTTGGAGTGTATATGTCCAGCAGGCATCCGCTGGCCTTGCGAAAAGAAGTACATTTGGAGGATCTGAAAGGATTGGAAATTGGTGTGTTGGATTCTTTTGCATCGTTGGATGATAAAGAGCGCGTGATTTGTGTACTGGATAAAAGAGGGCTGCTGAATCAGGTACAGGTTCGTGAGTACCGTTCCAGACAGAATCTGCTGCTTGCATTGATTACCGGAAAATGTATGACGATCGCATTTCATAATATGTTTGCAGGCAGGGAAGACAAATTAAAATTTTATCCTTTATATGATAAGATTTTTCCAGATATGGGATTGATGGTAGTGGTTGCGCAGGAAAAATATCAGATAAAAGCGGAAAATTTAATAGAGATCATGGAGTCTCTGGGAGAGTAAGGTGGTACAGTTGATTGGCTGTATCACTTTTTCTATATTAAGTAACCACGAAAGTCATAGCTCGTTATAATATCTTTTATGGAGGGATATTATATATGAGTAGTAATGCAAAAAGCCGTGGATTCGGCAAAAATGGATGGATGATTATCATCTTTACGTTGTTTATTTACATGTTTACCTGTACGGCAGCAGATACGCTGAATGTTTCTGTTACTGCATTTGCGTCTGCATATGGATGGGATTCCAATCAGATGCTCCTGTTTTCGGCAGCAGGTGGATTTGTAGGTATTATTGTATCAGCAGTACTTGGTGTGGTAGTTGCAAAAAAAGGTGTTAAGATTCCGACAGTTGTAATGCTGATTGCTTCCGCATTGATCTGGCTGTTTCATGGACACGTTAATTCTTTTATTACATATGGTCTGGCAGTTATTCTTCTGACTGCATTTTCTAATGCATTAAACCTGGTTTCCACACAGCAGATTATGAGTAACTGGTTCCCGAAAAAGAAAGGTATTGCACTTGGTTGGGCTACAATGGGAACATGTTTTTCATCTGCAATCATGGTTGCAGTATTCCAGGGAATGTTTGGAATGACTATCAGCGCACCGTTTAATTTGATGTGTGTAATTTTCATCATTCTTGCTGTAATTACTATTTTCTGGTTCAAACAGTTTCCGGAAGAAGCTGGTGCTTATCCGGACAATGAGCCGATCACAGAAGAAGAGAGAAAAGCAAATCTGGAAATGCTGAACAACAGCAAACCGGTATTTACCATTGGAAAGCTGGTACGCACAAAAGAAATGTGGATGTTGGCAGCAATTTTTGGTTTTGTTGCACTGGGACTTGTAGCCGTTATTTCTCAGATGGTACCGAGACTGGTTGCAGTCGGACTTGGACAGAATACCGCCATTATGTATCTGACCATTGCATCTATCATCGGTATTCCGGCTAGTGTCATCTGGGGATTCATTGATCAGAAACTGGGAACAAATAAAACCGTTCGTATATTTTGTTTATTATGGACTTTAATGCTGGTTGTTTCCGCTGTCGGAAGTGGAATGACAAGTGCTCTGATCGCAGTATTATCCGTTATTTTTTATGCGATACTGTTAGGAGGAATGATGAATCTGATGCCGTCTGCAATTATTTCTGTATTCGGACGTTTTGATTTTGCAGATGCAAATAAAATCATCATGCCGCTGATCATTGGAATCCGTTCCTGTGCGTTTTTACTTGTACCGGTAATGCTTGCCTCAGCTGGTTCAAATGTAAATGGCGGATACAGAAATGCATTTATTGTATGCGCGATTTTATCAGCAATTTCTACAGTACTTGCATTTTTGTTAAAAGATCAGTGTATCGGAAGAAATTCATTGGATAAATAAGAAATATAGATTAACAGGTATAATGGAAGGAAGAAAAATAGATCTGTCGATGTGTGAGGTTTGCTCACAACGGCGGATCTGTTTTTTTTCATGGAAACAAAAACAAGATAACAGGTAAATATTAACCGATAATAAAAAAACGATGGTATTCTTTCACAGAAAAATCTGGTATAATAAAATTTAATGATATTGCGCCGACCGGAGCGAAGTGTAGATGTGCAGTGATTCTGAGATGAATATGTCAGCTTACGCTGACCAGAATCACGCACCAAGTCTCACGTGCGATCGACTTGAATAGGAGAACAGGTTTGACGAAAGAAAATAATAAGATAAACAAAAAGAAAAAACTGGTGTATTACGTCCTGATGCTGGCAATCCTGTGCTGGTTCATAATTGTAGAAGTTTTCGGGACAAATGAGCGGGACAGCAGTGAACGTATCCGGGATCTTACTTATCATGGAACATTTACCTGGGAAAAATCAGATGGAAGTACGGAGCAGATTGAGATACCGGGAATTTATGATGTGGCGGCCGGGGAAACAATGGTGCTGACAACGCAGCTTCCAACAGATTATGATGCGCAGACGTTAATGATCCGTTCTTCTTTGCAGGATGTGCGTTTTTATGTGGATGGTCAGTTGCGAGTTGTATATGATACTTCAGATACCAGAATAGCAGGAAAAAATTCAGCCAGCCGGTATGTATTCTGTCCGACATCAGTGGATGATGCCGGAAAAGAAGTACGTATTGAATTAAAAACACATACAGAAAAATATGCCGGAGTAGTAAACGAAGTGTTCTGTGGCGATAAGGCTGAAATCTGGGAATATATATTTGATTCTTATGGTTTGGCGACGATTATTGCATTTTTCCTGCTGTTTGCAGGAATTGTTACGGTTATCTTCAGTATTGCGCTTGGTTTGGTATATCATGTGAAATTTGATATGGAGTATCTGGGATGGTGCATTATCATGGCAGCTGGCTGGATGCTTGGAGAATCAAAAATGAGGCAGTTACTGGTGCCGAATGCATCAGTGCTTTCCAATTTGTGTTTTGTAATAATCATGTTATGCCCACTGCCCATCGTATACTATATTGACAGTATGCAGAATGGAAAACATCAGAAAGTATTTCGCTGGATGGAATACGTTTCCGTATTAAATTTTGCGGTCTGTTGTGTACTGCATCTGACTGGTGTAGCAGATTTTATAGAAACAATGCCGGTAGCTCATGCGATTCTTGGAGTGACACTGGTATTGGTAGTTGCAACTGTATGTTATGATCTGCATCACGGATATATTCACAAAAACCGTTATGTTGTGCCAGGACTGTTTGTGGCGCTTCTTTCAGTCGCAGTGGAAGCTGTATCTTCATATTTTGTCATCTCCATTTATGGCATGTTTATGGGGATCGGTATGATCGTGCTTCTGTTTGTAAATCTGGTCAGAACGATCCGTAATGTACAGAACATGGAAAATTCACGTCAGAGACGGGAAATGAAAAAGCGAAGAAAGCAGATGGAAGCCATGTCTTTGCAGTTGATGCAGACGTTGTCAACGACGATAGAGGCGAAAGACGAGTACACCCGAGGTCATTCTCATCGTGTAGCAGAATATTCAGTTTTGATTGCGAAGGAGCTGGGCTGGAATCAGAAAGAACTTTTCAATCTGCGTAATGCAGCGCATTTGCACGATATCGGAAAAATTGGAATCCCAGACACGATTTTAAATAAACCGACAAAACTGACGGAAGAAGAGTATGCAGTAATTAAGGAACATACGGTGATCGGATCAGAAATTTTGAAGAATATTACACTGATCGATCATGTAATAGAAGTGGCACGGTATCATCATGAGCGTTATGACGGAAAGGGATATCCGGATGGTCTGAAAGGGGAAGAAATCCCGTTACCGGCCAGAATCGTGGCAGTGGCGGACAGCTATGATGCGATGCAGTCCAGAAGAATTTATCGTAATCCTCTCGAAGCCGAGACGATTTATAAGGAAATATCGAAGAACCGGGGCATTCAGTTTGATCCGGAAATTGCGGATATCTTTTTGAAACTTCTTCGGGAAGAACGGCTTGTGATCGGTGAGGGGTGTATTGGAATAGATGAGGAATACAGTATGCCGGACGTGGAAATCGAGATTGGAAAATTCATTTCAGATGTCATGTCGACGATACGGACACAGGAGGACAGTGAGGGCTTCGACTTCCTTACAGGACTTCCGATGCGTAACCGTGGAGAGAAAATGGCTGCACAGTTTATGCAGCGGGAGAATGGTTACCTGGTGTTCATGGATATGGATAATCTGAAAAAGATCAATGATATCTATGGACATAAAGCCGGCGACCGGGCACTGAAATTGCTTGGTTCGCTGCTGCTTGAATTTGCGCAGCACTCCGTGGTATGCCGTCTGGGCGGCGATGAATTTCTGATGTTTGTACCGGAAGTTTCAAAGGAAAAAATCACGGAGATCGTAAGTGGTATTATTGAAAAATTTGAAGAGATAAAGGAAGAGGATCTGGAAATCCGCTATGCATCGATATCCATTGGAATCTGTGAAACGGTAAAGGGGGATTCCTTTGAGGAATGTTATTCTAAAGCAGACAAAGCACTGTATTATATAAAGCAGAATGGCAAAGGAGATTTCTTCTTCTATCAGCAGATGGAAAGCCAGCAAATGACTGATTATGGAACCGGAAAAGATCTGGCGCTGATTGCAAAAGCTTTGCGTGAGAGTGGCAACTACGCAGGTGCACTTGAACTGGATTACCGGGAGTTTGCAAAGATTTACGAATACATGAACCATCTGGGTGAGCGTTACAAATACCAGTGTTATCTCGTGATGGTTACCATGGACACCACACCGGATTATGTGATGTATATTGAAAATATTGAGTGTGCGCTGGAGAGTATGGAGCAGGCAATCCGGCAGAAAATCCGAAAGGTAGATGTCTGCACCCGTTACAGTTCCATGCAGTATCTGATCATCCTGTTTGAAGCAGACGAGACGCAGATACCGAAAGTCATGGATCGTATTTTTATGCAGTATTATAAACAGTACGATAAGAGTAATTTTATTCCGAAGTATGAATATATTCCAATGATGGAAAATTCGAAAGAAAAGATGGAGAAGAACTAATAGAAGTAAAATGGTTTGTGTGAAATAAGGTTGCAAGAATCCTGCTTTTTTACTATAGTGTAACTATTAGATAGATAAGGTTGGTAGAAAAATGCAGATATCAAGCAGATTTACGCTGGCAATTCATATTTTTGCCTGTGTGGATACATTCAAAGATGATTATAAAGTAACCAGTGATTTTATTGCAGGAAGTACAAATGTAAATCCTGTCATTATTCGAAAAATATTAGGACAGCTAAAGGCAGCAGGACTCATTGAGGTGGCGCGGGGAACCGGAGGAACCACGATTCCAAAGCCGTTGTCAAAAATTACATTTCTGGATATTTATCGTGCGGTAGAGTGCGTGGAAGAAAATCAGCTCTTTCATTTCCATGAAAATCCGAATATTGCCTGTCCGGTTGGAAGAAACATTCATCATGTATTGGATGAAAAGCTGGATCGGGTGCAGAAGGCGATGGAGAGGGAATTACAGTCTATTACGCTGGAGGATGTCAGGGAGGATTTGAAAAAATATCTGCTGCAGGAAAAGTAAAATAGAATCCTGGGAAAGCACTTCGTGCAAACGATGCGCACTTGCACGAGAAAAAATTATCTCAGTCGAGAAGACTCCCACTTCTGCAAGTCCCTCAAAGATTGAGGGATTAAGGGAGTTTGAAGCGGACTTGTCCGCTTTGTTCTGTATAAAAACTACTGGTATTAGTTTTGCCAGAATTCTTTTGAAGAAAAAATATCCATAGCGTCCATGTGAGCGCTACAGATCAATGTCACATGATACTTGCGGGCAAGTGTCACGGCGCGATCAGTTGGAGCACCGTTGCTGACAAGAACCGGAACTTTGGAACGAATCACTTTTTCCATCATATCGTCCGGAATTCGTCCGCTGGAAAACAGGATGCATTTGGTTAGGTCAAGTCCGTCAATCAGCGCGTTTCCGATGGCTTTGTCCAAGGCATTATGACGGCCGATGTCTTCGCACAGATAGCGGATTTCGCCTTCATACATCAGAAAACAGCTGTGAATGCCGTGAGTTTTCTGGTGGAGAGGTGCTCCTTTACGAAATGCCTGAATCAGATCCAGTGCCTGGTGGTAGTCAAAATCAAAATTTGGAAGAACAGAGACTGGTTCAGTGTCGTTCTGTTCAGAAAGCAGATCGCGTCCAAGCATGCCTTCTTCACCGCAGTCACAGGCGCGGACTTCAATGGGCTTTTTGATTTCACCGAGTGGTCGTGTGGTCATTACTCTGGCGCGGACACCATCACGGCAGATGTAAATGCTGTGAATGTCTTCGACACCATTAATCCGGCCTTCGGTGTACATATGACCAAGTACCAGTGCTGGCAGATTTTGAATGGTGCAGACCAGTTTCAGCGCCAGATCTTCGTTAATATAAACAGATAACAGATTTTCATGAAGAATAATCTTTTCTTTTTTTTCAAATGTGTTGCTTTCCGGGTAATAACAGATCATATCCTGTGTTTCTACTGCCGGCTGAGCGGTGCATAAATCTTTTATTTCCATAGCTATTTTTTATTCCCTTATTAAAGTAAAGCGGACATAAGCATCCCCATTACCCACCGCTTAGTACTCTACGCACTTGAAGCGGGGGAATGCTTATTCTGCGTTCAAGTTGTGTTTTAATTATTAATGAAACAGATTTTTTTGCAATGTTATTGTACTTATTCTAATACAAAAAAACAATGCTTGTAAAGATAGTTTCTGATATGAAATCAGTAATAGTAAAATTTTTGGCTGAAAAACGATATATTAGAAAAGTGCTTTGCAGATATAAATGATAGCGTATGTAAGAACTGAAAAATAGTGCTTGATAAAAGTAACTCTTTGGAGATATAATATTAATATCTCTAAGGAGTTATTTTTGGATAATCGGTGAGGGAAAAGCAATGAAAAAGTTAACATTATATCATGGATCCGGTCTGGTAATCCAAAATCCGGATGTATTATATGGAAAGAAGAATAACGATTACGGGCAGGGATTTTATTGTTCGGAATCAGCGGAGCTGGCCAAAGAATGGGCTTGTCCCAGGGAAAAAGATGGAATTTTGAATTGTTATTGTCTGGAAACGGATGGAATGCGTGTATTTCATTTAAATGGAGAGACGGAGGAAGCACTGTTAATCTGGATCAGTGTGTTGTTATCGAACAGAAAATTGAATCTGGATACAGAATCTGCCAGAGAGGGTGCTCATTTTTTACAGAACCGCTATCTGATGAGCCTGGAAACGGCGGATCTGGTGATCGGATATCGTGCAGATGATTCCTATTTTTCTTTTGTGAAGGATTTTTTGAATAATTGGATTTCACTGGCGCAGTTGCACCAGGCACTGAAGCTGGGAACTGTGGGAGAACAGATTGTGATCAAAAGCCAGAGAGCAGCTTTCGCATTGGAATTTCAGGGATATGAAGTTGTAGACTGGAAAGAATATTATATGAAGCGACTGCAACGGGATCAGGCATTACGGAATATGTATCAGGAACTGCGCCAAAAGCCGGATGTTTCAGGAAGATATATGAAAGACATTGTGCGTGGGCGAAATAATTGTGGAAAATAAAAGATTGAGAAAGTGTTGCACTACTTTAATGATAGAAATCGGAGTAGCAAGTAAAGCGGACATAAGCATCCCCATTACCCACCGCTTAGTACTCTACGCACTTGAAGCGGGGGAATGCTTATTCTGCGTTCAGATAAAAGAAATTAATGTGGTTTATCTGGGAAAGATATGGGAGGAAATGAAAGCGTGAAAGAACAGAATGCTTATAGCGAACTGTATATAGAAGATGCCATGTGCAATATGGCAAATCTGATGGATTACGTAGTAAATGATCTGCATCGGGATCCGGATGAGTTTTTCAAGCTGTTTGAAGCCAGCGGAATTGCCCGGGAGTTCGGTCATGGAAATCCAAAGTATGTGTCAGGAATGTCAGGGCAGGAGCTGGTGATCGAAACTTATTTTGTGATGGGATTGAGAGAAGAACTTCCGGAGCAGACAGTTAGGACGAATCGTACACCAGAGTATTGGTATGGGCGGATGCTTGCCTATGCACAGTGGAGAAGCGGAACGGAGTTTCGAGATATTCTGAAACATAGACCGTGTGCAAAGCTGAGCGATTATTATGTGATATATCATGATAAGGATGATGACAGTTTTGTACAGGAGTTGTATATTGAGATACAGGAAACAAATACAAAGGAGACAAATCTGGCCTTTTATCGTAGAATGCGTGCATATAGCCAGCGTTTGCTTTCTGAAAAATCAGGTGTCTCGCTGCGAGCCATTCAGCAGTATGAGCAGAGGCAGAAAAGTATTAATAAGGCGGCGGCAGAATCGGTGTTGGCGCTGTCGGAGAGTCTTGGATGTATGCCAGAAGATTTGATGGAGTGAAAAATGTTAGAAATGGAAAAAAAGCGGCAGAGAATGGGCTGTCAATAAAGTTGCATGGTAATGATCCAGTGCGTGATGAAAATGCTCAAAATCCTATATTTACAGTATGATATAAAAATGCTAAACTAGCGTTTAAGGAAAATGACACGAAGTAATCAGCATTACTGAAAGAAGGAATGGACATGACATTTGTACAGTTGAAATATATATTGACCATTGCAGAAACGAAATCGCTGAATAAGGCAGCAGAGCAGTTATATGTATCACAACCATCGTTGACCAATGCTTTAAAGGAACTGGAAAAAGAAGTGGGAATTACTATCTTTTTCCGTACCGGACGCGGCGTGACACTGACCAATGATGGCGTAGAGTTTTTGGCATATGCCCGTGAGATTTATCAGGAGTATGAGCAGTTGTTGCAGCGTTATGGCGATGGCGGTTCTTATAAAAAGAAGTTTGCGGTATCCACACAGCATTATTCTTTTGCGGTAAAGGCATTTGTGGATATTGCAAAGAAACTTGACATGTCAAAGTATGAGCTGGCGATCCGGGAGACTAAGACGGCTGAAGTCATTCAGGAAGTTAGCACGATGAAAAGCGAGATTGGCGTGTTGTATCTGAGTGAATTTAATCGGAAATCTATGGAAAAATTGTTTAAATCTGCAAATTTGGAATTTCATCCGCTGATTACCTGCAAAGCGTATGTGTATTTGTGGAAAAATCATCCGCTGGCGAAAGAACCCTATCTGACACTGGAGCAACTGGAGAACTACCCATGTTTGTCTTTTGAACAGGGGGATGACAGTTCTTTTTATCTGGCAGAAGAGTTGTTCCCTACCAATGAATACAGTCAGATCATTCATGCGAACGACAGGGCAACGATGCTGAACCTGATGGTTGGACTGAATGGATATACGCTTTGTTCCGGTCTGATCTGTGAAGAACTTAATGGCAGCGATTATCGGGCAGTAGCATTCTATAATGAAGGACAGACCGATGATACACAGGAAGAAAATCAGATGGAGATTGGATATGTCACCAGAAAAAATCTGATTTTAAGTAAACTGGGACAGGAGTATGTGGCAGCTTTGCGGCAGTATCTGGCGCAATAGTTTCGAGTAATTGTGCGGCACGTAATGCAGGTGGTGCAAAAATTTACAAATATCACAGGGGAGATTGAGACCTTCTGTATTTTTCTCAAGGAGCGATTGCTAGCGACGGAGACAAAATACCGAAGGTCTTTTATTAAAAGTTAAATAGTAAATTTTAAGCAACCAAAATAACCAGATATAGAAAAAAACTATAGCTGGTTATTTTTTTTGCGTATTAGACAGTCTCTATTTGATGTGATAGTATCAATGACATGCAAAACCTATTAAATAGCTATGAATAATAGGAAAAGAAAAAACGGGAGGAAAAATAAATGACAGATGTTCTGATCATCGGAAGTGGACCTGCGGGCATGACCGCAGCAATTTATGCAAAACGAGCCAATATGGACGTGTTGATCGTTGAAAAAGAATATGAAGGAACTGGTCAGATGGCAGAGAGCAGCCGCATTGATAACTATCCCGGTTTTTATGGAAGCAACGGTTATGAATTAGGTGAAAAAATCCGGGAACATGTAGAAGCACTTGGAATAGTTTTTTTCGAAGGAGAAGCAGTTGCCTTTGAAAAAACAACCACAGGATTTAAAGCTACACTGGAAAGCGGTGAGGTGTTGGAAAGCAAAACAATAATCTATAGCGCTGGAGCCACTCATCGGAAATTTACCGTTCCAGGAAGTGAAAAATTCGAACATAAAGGAATTTCTTACTGTGCATCTTGTGACGGAGCTTTTTACCGGGAAAAAGATGTGGCCGTGATCGGTGGAGGAAACAGCGCCTTGGATGATGCCTTATTACTTTCTGAAATCTGTAACAAAGTTTACCTGATTCACCGCAGAGCAGAGTTTCGAGGAGATGCATCCACACTTGCAAAACTGGAGCAGAAAGAAAATGTAGAAATCATTCGCAATGCGAAAGTGCAGGAAATTACAGGTGAAAAGAGAGCAGAAAGCCTGCTTTTAGATACTGGAAAAGTATTGGACATACAAGGTATTTTTGTAGCGATCGGCATGATTCCACAGACAGAAGCTGTCAAAGATATCGTGGCATTGGATGAGAATGGATATATTAAAGCCGGCGAAGATGGAATAACATCCGAAAAGGGATTCTTCGTAGCTGGCGATGTCAGAACAAAAGAACTCAGACAGATCATCACTGCAGCAGCAGATGGCGCAAATGCAGCAAATTCAGCAATACAATATATTATTAGAAGATAACATACAATAATAACCCGCTTAAGATAGAGTAGAAGCTGCAAATTAAGGATGAGATAGAAAGGATGCAACAGCATGGTAAATGAATTGACAAGAGAAAATTTTGAAAAAGTAATCAGAACACATAGTATTGTCGTTGTAGAATTCTATTCTGCAGCCTGTAAGCACTGTAAGAAGCTGGAGGCGGGCATTACAGAACTTTCCGAGGAAATAGGAAATGATGTTTATTTTGGAAAAGTTCAGATTCCGAATGAACTGTCTCTGGCAGATGAATATGAAATCAGTTCCGTACCGACATTATTGTACTTCAAGGACGGCGAGATCAGAGAAAAATCCGTAGGATTTACACATAAGTTAATTATTGCAGAAAACATCAAAAAACTTTAGAACAGAAGAGGAGAGAAAGACAATGGGATATCCAAGTATTTTTCCAACAGGAACATTAATTTATGATAAAGACAAAACATTTAACGGCTACACGATTTTTCCATCTGCAAAGGGAGCACTTTTGATCGACATGAACGGTCGTGAAGTTCAGCTCTGGGCAGGACTTGGCGGATTTCCAAACAAAATCCTGCCGGGCGGATATGTAATGGGAACTACAGGAACCAGACCCGGTAAAAAGGCTTACCAGGATCAGATCGATCTGGTTCAGGTGGATTGGGACGGCAATATCGTATGGAAATTCGATAAAACAGAGCTGATCGCCGATGGAGATAAAGACCCGGTTTATATGGCAAGACAACATCATGATTTCCAGAGAGAGGGATCTAGCGTTGGATACTATTATCCGGGTGGAGAGCCAAAAACAGACAGTGGAAATACGTTACTTTTGACACATGAGAACTTATACAATCATGATATTTCCGACAAACGACTGATTGATGACAAGATTATAGAAGTTGACTGGGAAGGAAATATTTTATGGAGCTGGCGGGCAAGTGATCATTTTGCTCAACTTGGATTTGATGAGGCAGCAAAAAATGCATTGTTCCGTAATCCATGCCTGCAGGGCGAAGCCGGCGGCGACTGGATGCACATTAACAGCATGTCTGTGTTAGGAGAGAACAAATGGTATGATCAGGGTGATGAACGTTTCCATCCGGATAATATTATCATTGATGCACGAAATTCCAATATTCTTGCTATTATCAGCAAAGAGACCGGTGATATCGTATGGCGTGTGGGACCGGATTTCAATGAGAGCGAAGCAACCAAAAAGCTTGGATGGATCATTGGACAGCATCATTTACATATGATTCCGAAAGGACTGCCGGGCGAAGGTGATCTGCTTGTATTTGATAATGGTGGCGAAGGCGGCTATGGTACGCCGAATCCTGGTGCTCTGACAGGTGTAAATAATGCAAGAAGAGATTATTCCAGAGTGTTACAGTTTAATCCAATTACACTTGAAATTACATGGCAGTACACCCCATTGGAAGCAGGAAATCTGTTATTTACAGATGCATCCAAATTTTACAGTTCTTACATCAGTTCTGCACAGAGACTACCGAATGGTAACACACTGATTACAGAGGGCTCTGACGGACGTCTGATCGAGGTAACACCGGACCATGAGATTGTATGGGAGTATATCAATCCGTATTTCAATACTATTCTCGGCAAGTTTACGAACAACATGGTATATCGTGCTTATCGCATACCGTACGAGTGGATTCCGCAGGTGGAGAAACCGGAAGAGATTTCGGTAGAGCCAATCGATGTAGAGACCTTCCGTGTGCCGGGTTCTTTGGTGGGAAATGGACTTGGAAAAGTGACAACCATCGATGGTGTGGATCCGAATGCACGTCTGATGACGGGTGGCGGCGCATCCGAGGATGAGGATGAAGAAGTAAACTTCTGTGTCGCAACTGTAAAGAAAAGCGATTTGATCAAGAAATAAAAAAGTAGAATTTCTCAGAGAGGGAGTGAAAGAAAATGAAAAGCAAAAAAATAACTGCAGTAGTTTTAGGAATCGTTCTTACATTAGGTCTGGTGGTCAGTGGCTGCGGAAACAACGGAGCATCAACATCTGACGGAAGTGCAAATGCAGAGACCAAAAAAGATGGTTATAAGGTAGTTAACATTGGTTTCCCCAGCGCAGGATATGAATGGGCAGAGGGAGCACTGGCTGTGGCAGAGGAAAAAGGATATCTGGATGAATATCTGAATCCGCTGGGGTACGATGCAGATTTGATTCCATTTACAGGAGCAGCACCGGCGATTCATGAGGCGTTAGTATCCGGAGACCTGGATTATGCATATTATGCAGGGTTTGCAGGAATTATGGCAAAATCAAACGGCATTGATACAAAATTACTGACTGTGACAAGCTTTGGTTCTGTATGGCAGCTTGCAGTCAGTGCTGATTCCGGCATCACTTCCTTACAGGATTTGAAAGGAAAAACCATTTCCTACCAACGTGGTGCAACACCACAGATGTATGTGTTGAAAGTTCTGGAGGAAGCAGGATTGACAGCAGATGATGTGCAGCTTGTCAACAGTACGATTCCGGAAGGATTATCCAGTCTTTCCACCGGAGCTGTAGATGCGGCAGTTGTCACATATGGACAGGCAGATTCACTGGTAGAACAGGGAAAAGCAAGTATTTTACACAAAGGTGTTGAGGCAGATCCGGATGTTTTTTATGAGCCAAGTGTATTGACAGGTAGAAGTGATTATGTCAGTGAAAATTCAGATGTAACAGTTGCAATCATCAAAGCAATGCTGAAAGCAAAAGAAGATATCGTATCGAATCCGGATGCATTCTATGAGTTATCAGCTGAGAAGAGTGGAAGAACTTTAGAACAGGTAAAATCCGTAGCTGTATCAGATCTGGAGCTTGGATATCCGGTCAGTCTGGATGACAGATATATTTCTTCTTTAAAAAGTATTGAACAGTTTGAACTTGACAACAATATTATCACCAATCAGGTAGATTTTGATTCCTGGATAGACTCCTCTTATCTTGAAAAAGCAGTGCAGGAGTATCAGGGAAGTGCACAGTAAACAGTAAGGAGGCCGCGTGAGCATGTACAAAGGAAATAATGTATTTATACAAAAACTGTTGATTTTTATCAACATGATCATATTACCGGTCATCATTGTACTGGCGTGGCATTTTGCCACATCGACAGGTGCGATGTCAACGCTGATCTTACCTAAAATCAGCACCGTGCTTGAAACCTTGAAAGAACAGATTTCAAACGGTACATTACCGAGTGATATCGGTATCAGCTTAAGCCGTATCGCAAAAGGTTATGCACTGGCAGTTGTTGTAGGTATCCTGCTTGGCGTGCTCATGGGAATGAACAAATTTGCAAACCGATTTTTCATGCTGACATTTACTGCTATCCGTCAGATTCCAATGATCGCATGGGTTCCTATCCTGATTATCTGGTTTGGAATCGGCGAGCAATCCAAAGTAGCCGTTATCTTTCTGGCAGCATACTTTCCGGTTCTGGTAAATACGGTCAGTGGTATTGAACGTACCGATCCGAAACTGATCGAAGTTGGAAAAATGTATCATTTAAACAGTTGGCAGCAGTTTACAAAAATCTATCTGCCGTCTGCACTTCCATCTATTTTTGTTGGATTAAAGCTGGGACTTAGCGTATCCTGGATGGCAGTAGTCGGCGCAGAAATGATCGCAGCTACTTCCGGTATCGGTTTCCGTATCAATGATGCACGAAGCCTGATGCAGTATCCGGTAGTATTTGCAGGAATCATTGCCATTGCAGTTGTTGGTGTGATCATGGATCTTGCAATTTCACTGATCGGAAAACTATGCACACCTTGGGAAAAAGGCAGGTAAGCACAAATGGGAAAGACATTATCAATTCAGAACGTAAATAAAAGCTTTACTGTCGATGGACAGAAAGTAGATGTATTAAAAGATATCAACCTTGAAATTCAGGAAGGCGAGTTTATTGCAATTGTCGGACACAGTGGTTGTGGAAAGAGTACACTGTTAAAAATCATCGCAGGTCTTGAAAAAAATGACACTGGAATCGTTACAGCAGACGGAAAAGAAGTCAATGGTCCGGGAATGGATCGTGGCATGATTTTTCAGGAGCACCGCCTGTTTCCGTGGATGAGCATTGAAAAAAATGTACAGCTTGGATTAAAAGGCCTGAGTAAAGAGGAAAAAACAAAACTCTCAGATCAGTATTTGGAACTGGTAAAATTAAGTGAATTCAAAAAAGCATATCCAAGTCAGCTTTCCGGTGGTATGTCACAGCGTGCAGCTATCGCAAGATCACTCGTAAGCCAGCCGGAAATTCTGCTTCTTGATGAGCCGTTTGGCGCATTAGACGCATTGACCAAGATTGAGTTACAGGAAGAATTACTGAAAATCCGTGAGCGTTTCCACAATACAATGCTCATGGTTACACATGATATTGAAGAAGCTGTATTTTTGGCAGACCGTATCGTTGTAATGTCTGCAAGACCGGGGCGTATCAAGGATGTGATAAAAGTAGAACTTGGTAAATATCGTGACCGTGGAAGCGTTGATTTTGCTCATTACAAAAAGAAAATTTTTGATTACTTCTTTGAAGAAAAAACAGTTGTACCAGAGTACAATATATAAAAAGCATACAAATCTCTCTGAGTATTCTTGCATGAAAAACGGCAGACATCAGAGAGATTTTTTTCTTTTTGTGAGAAAACGGCAGAGATACCGCTTGTATTTTATTTATAAATAAGGGAAAATAGATGATAAGTGTAAAGGAGATTAAAATGGAAAAGAAAAAAATGCAGGTAGAAGATATTATAAAATATTTGATAAATACACATACAACGATTTCTACAATGGAAAGCTGTACTTCCGGTTTGATTGCTTCTATGATCACAGACACGGAGGGGGCATCTGCGATTTTCCCAGGTGGATTTGTAACTTATTTAAATGAAACAAAAATCCTGATCGGTGTGGATGAAAAAATAATTGAGCAATATGGTGTTTATTCGCGACAATGTGCAGAAGCGATGGCAAAAACTGCACAGAAAAAACTTCATACAGATATTGCTATTGGTATCACCGGCACAACCGGAAACATAGATCCAAACAATGCAGATAGTGTACAGGGCGAGGTATATTTTTGTGTTTATATGGAAGGTAAAGCACATATTTTTGAACTACGGACAGAAGTTGCAAATATGAGCAGGCATGCAATCAAGCAGATGTATGCGGATGCGGTGTTTGAAAAACTGGGTGAGATACTTGGTATATCAGCTGGGAGTCTTCTCGACTGAGATAAAAATTTTTTAAAGGGCATATGTCAATAATGTTATTGACATATGCCCTTAATTGCGCTAGTATATAAGAAAAGCAAGAAGGGAGCAGTTTATGCCTAGACCAGTAAAATGCAGAAAAGTCTGCCATTTTCCGAATGTTTTAGAATTTCTGCCGTCAGATGATAATGAGAAAAAAGCACCGATTGTTCTGAGCGTAGATGAGTATGAGACAATCCGCCTTTTGGACAAAAAAGGTTATAGCCAGGAGCAGTGTGCTGTATCTATGCAGATTGCAAGAACTACAGTCCAGCGAATTTACGAGATTGCCAGGAAGAAAATAGCAGATGCACTTATTGACGGATATCCACTCAGAATTGAGGGCGGAGATATCAGAATCTGCAATGGTCAGAGCAATAACTGTAACCTTGGAGGATGTTACAAGCAGGAAATTTATCAAAAATATGCAGCAAAAAAAGGAGAGTGTACAATGAGAGTAGCAGTAACATATGAAAATGGACAGATTTTCCAGCATTTTGGACACACAGAAACATTTAAGATTTATGATGTACAGGAAGGAAAAGTAGTACATTCAGAAGTAGTAGATACGAATGGAAACGGACATGGTGCGTTGGCTGGCGTTCTTAACGCATTGAATGCAGATGTTTTAATCTGTGGCGGAATTGGAGGCGGAGCACAGACAGCATTAGCTGCAGCAGGCATTAAGCTTTTCGGAGGCGTTTCCGGAAATGCGGATGAAGCGGTAGAAGCTTTTATGAAAGGAACACTTGATTATAATGCAGATGTTAAGTGTTCTCATCACGAGCACAATCACGGAGAAGGACATACATGTGGCATGCATGGATGTGGAAGCCACAGCTGTCATTAAAAAGAATAATAAGCAAACTGGCTGCGTTCATGAGCAAGTAGCGAAAGCGGATTGCCCATGAACGCTTTACTAATATGTTTGAAAACCAAGTACTATACTAATTATTCCATGATTTTCCCGTCAATGCTTATGGTTACAACTTGCCATGGTATGAATTTTCCACTATTTTGAAGTGCTTTTTTAGCCGCCTGCTCAAGGCCACCACAGCATGGAACTTCCATTCTTACAATTGTCACGCTTTGAATATTATTATTTTGAATGATTTCGGTCAGTTTCTCACTATAATCCACCTGATCTAATTTAGGACAGCCAATTAGTGTTACCTTATTTTGAATAAAATCCTGATGAAAGCTGGCATAAGCGTAAGCAGTACAATCGGCTGCAATTAAAAGTTTTGCATCATTAAAATACGGTGCACTGACTGGAGCCAGCTTAATCTGTACCGGCCAGTTCTGAAGTCTTGATACTGAATATTCGGTTGAAGATGGTTTTGCAGGCGCAGGTGCTTCTGATCGCCGAATCTGCATGATTTTAGATCCCGGACAGCCAGAGTGATGGGACATTGCCTGGTTCTTGGCAACTATTTTCTTCTGAGCTTCTTTCACGGCTTCTTCATCATATGCAGGGGCTTCTCTTTCCTCAAAAGAAATCGCACCTGTAGGACATTCCGGGAGACAATCACCAAGTCCGTCACAGAAATGTTCTCTCACCAATTCTGCTTTTCCATTAATGATATCAATAGCACCCTCATGGCAGGCAGTTGCACAGATACCGCATCCATTACATTTTTCTTTATCGATTCGAATAATCTTTCTTATCATTTTTACCCTCCATCAATAGCATTTAACTTTTGTTTCTGCTAGAATTATAGTATGATAAATACAACTTGTATGTTTGATTTCCAACAGGAGGAATGATTTTGAAAAATTTTTTACCCATTCTAAGAAACAATCCATTTTTTAAAGGTCTTACTGATCATGAGATATTATCTATATTACACTGTGTAAACGCAACAGTGATTTCCAAAGAACGAGATTCATATATTTTCAGAGCAGGAGATTCTACCGAAGTAATGGGACTTGTGGTGTCGGGCTGTGTTCTTGTTATGCAGGAAGATCTCTGGGGACATCGGAATATTTTGTCAAAATGTCATGCTGGTGACTTTTTTGGAGAACCGTATGCAGCAAGCCCGGGAGCTGTTTTAAATATCAGTGTGGTAGCAGATGAGGATTGTGAGATTATTTTCCTAAATATCCAAAGACTTCTGGTTACTTGCCCAACTGCATGCGAGCATCATCAGAAGCTGATCCGTAATCTGGTCAGTGTCCTGGCAAATAAGATACTGATCCTGAACAATAAGATTACACATGTTGGAAAGCGAACGACAAGGGATAAAGTATTGTCATATCTGTCTGCAGAGTCCCTCAGACATTCATCGTTATCTTTTGATATTCCTTTTGATCGGCAGCAGCTGGCAGATTATCTTTGTATTGACCGTGCAGCAATGTCTACAGAGATATCAAAGTTACAAAAAGAAGGATTTATAAAAACAAATCGAAATCATTTTGAACTGATGGTTTCTGGGGAAGAGTAGGAGATGCAAAAATAGCTTTCTTGTGCGAAATACCAAAAGAAGCACCAGAACCGGTGATATGTCGGAAATGGTGCTTTAAGTCAGGATTGTCGTTTAGGCTTCCCTGTCGTTAAGGTATTCTGCAAGGCTGTAATACAGTTCTCCCTCTCTTCCGTGTGTCTGTTTTGCAGCCGTCATGGAATTTAAGATTGCTTCCTGTTCGGCTTCTGCTGCAGCGAGAAAAGCTTGGTTGATGACATGCTCCGGAATTGCTGATAGTTGAAGCAGTTCCTCCTTGCAGCCGGACGGGATCCGGTTTGCTGTCGTAAAGCCAATCATGACTTCTCCGCTTCCATGTCCCGTATAACCGCCGGTTCGTGCAATGCCAACCCCTGTTCTTTTCAGAATCCGTTTGAGCTGACGACTTGTCAATGGGAGATCCGTAGCCAGAATGCTCATGATGGAGCCTTTGTCTTCTTCAGATGCAGCCATAGCATTCTTTTCTTCCTTCCATTCCAGAATTTTTGGACCAACAGCTTCTCTGTTCAGTACAAAATCTTCGGTTGCACCAAAGTTTGACTGAACCAGAACGCCGATGGTGTATTCCTTTTCACCAATACAAATTATACGGGATGCAGATCCGATTCCACCCTTCATGCCGTAGCAGATGGTACCGGTACCGGCGCCTACATCCCCTTCTTCGAACTCTTCGGCAGCAGCAGAAAAAGCCTGTCGCACTTCTTTTTCACCAACTGCACGTTTCTGAATCTGGTTGATCCGGCAATCATTGCACTCGCCAACGACGGGATTGATGCTCAGGGGTTCCAACCCATCGCTCTGGCACTGTTCGATCACGATACTGACAAGTGCATCCCAAACCTTTCCGACATTTAACGTATTTGTAAGGGCGATCGGTGTTTCAAGGGTGCCAAGCTCTTCTACCTGTACCAGACCGGCACTTTTCCCAAATCCATTGTGGACATAGGCGGCCGCTGTATAGTGATTTGAAAATGCATTGTCCGGTCCAGGGATTATCACGGTCACACCGGTATGATTTTCTTCCATGTTCACAGTACAGTGTCCTACCAGTACACCAGGTACATCCGTAATTGCATTTCTTTTTCCTGTTTTCAATCTTCCGGGTATAATTCCAAAGTCCCGAATCCGTTTTTTCTCCACGTTGTTTTCCTCCTTGGATTTTGGTGGCTATTTCTAATGATTGTATCATAGTTTTTGAAAAATAAAAACGTGATGTGCAGTGATTCTGAGAAGAATATGTCAGAACGCAGTGTTAGAAATTGTGCTGCTTTAGTATATACATCAGTTCATTATGAAATTGTACGAGGAAAATGGAAAAGTGATAATGTAAAAGAAACATATATATTGGTTTATCATAATATATGGTATAGAACATATTATGATAAACGAGATAATACAATGGGGACTCCCTTAAGTAAAGAAAAGATGGGGGAACGTTATGAAAGGGCTTTTGCCTGATGTATGTGATTTCTTAAATTTTTTTGAGCATATATGGAAGGAAAATATAATGCTAATAAATATTTTTGAAGGCATACTGATTCCATTTGTTGGAACAACGATAGGATCAACCTGTGTGTTTTTTATGAGACAAACACTTAGTAAATCAGTGCAACGTGCACTTGCAGGGGTTGCGGCAGGTATAATGGTTGCGGCTTCAATCTGGAGTCTTCTGATTCCGGCAATTAAACAATCTGAGAATATGAAAAATTTATCGTTTATTCCGGCAGTTGCTGGGTTCTGGATTGGTATATTGTTTTTACTTGTACTTGATCATTTGATTCCGCATCTTTATGTTGAATGTGATCAGGCAGAGAGACCGAAAAGCAAATTTGGTCGTACTACGATGATGGTGTTGGCAGTTACATTACATAACATCCCTGAAGGTATGGCGGTTGGTGTAATGTATGCAGGATTTCTTGCTGAAAATGCACAGATTACAGCAACAAGTGCACTTGCTTTATCACTTGG
>CAKRKO010000030.1 GCA_934358495.1 uncultured Eubacterium sp.
TACCGTTGTTTACGCAAACGGCAGTTACACAGCCGATGTACTGGTAGAAGGTGAGAAAATAACCCAGGTGGCAAAAAACATTGATGCGCCGGGAGTGGCAGTCATTGATGCGTCCGGGAAATATGTATTTCCCGGATTCATCGATACCCATACACATTTCGATCTGGACGCGGGAGATTTTCATACCGCAGATGATTTTTATACAGGGACAAAAGCTGCGATAGCAGGAGGAACCACATCAATCCTTGATTTTACCACGCAGGAAAAAGGGCAGACCTTAAGCGAAGCGCTGGATGTCTGGCATAAAATGGCAGATGGAAAAAGTTCCTGTGATTATGGTTTTCATATGTCGATCACAGACTGGAACGATAAGGCAAAAAAGGAAATCAGGGAAATGACCCGTCAGGGTGTAACCTCCTATAAGTTATATATGGCATATGATAATCTCAAGGTAAATGACAAAGAATTATTTGAGATATTGTCAGCAATTGAAGAAGAACAAGGCATCGCAGGTGTCCATTGTGAAAACGGTGACATTATCAAGGCGGTGACAGAAAAACTCAAAGCAGAGGAACGCAACAGCATACGCCTGCATCCGAAGAGCCGCCCGGCGGAAGCGGAAGCAGAGGCCATTAACCGACTTCTGACCATTGCAAAGCTGGCAGGCACACCGGTAAATATCGTACATTTAAGTTCCAGACAAGGAATGAAAGTAGTCCAGAGAGCCAGAAAAGAAGGTCAGCAGGTATTTGTGGAGACCTGTCCGCAGTATCTGATACTGGATGAGAAAGAATACAACCGTCCGGGATTTGCAGGAGCTGCTTTCGTATGTGCACCGCCGCTTCGAAAAAAAGAAGACCGGGAGGCACTCTGGGAAGCAGTTGCCAATGGCGAGATTGATATGCTTGGTACAGACCACTGCAGTTTCAATATGAAAGATCAGAAGACGCGAGGTAAGGATGATTTTACCAGAATTCCGGGAGGTATCCCGGGAACTGAGCACCGGCCACAGCTGTTTTATCAGTTCGGTGTAGTGAATGGAAGGATTTCCGTTGAACAGATGTGCCAGATTTTGTCCGAACGACCGGCAAAACTTTTTGGCATGTATCCGAAAAAAGGAGTCATTTTACCTGGCAGCGATGCCGATCTGGTAATCTGGGATCCGCAGAAAGCATGGACGATCTCAGCCGAGACACAGGTTCAGAATGTGGACAACACACCGTATGAGGGAATTTCAGGAACCGGAATGGCGGCACAGGTGTTTTTAAGGGGCTGTCCGGTGGCAGAATATGGAAAGGTTCATACGGAATTAAAAGGAAAATACATCCATAGAACGGCGCGTCAGTTATAACTATGAGAATGTATACACGAATATGTATTTACAGGATTGCTTGTAAAGCAGTAAGGTACTGCATTATAATAAAAAGATGAAATAGTTTATTTCACAATCTAAAAAGAAAGAAGGATATGATTATGAAACAGTCAATCAACGTAAACGGAGCACCGGCAGCAGTAGGTCCATATGTACATGCTGTAAAAACAGGAAACATGATCTTCATCTCCGGTCAGTTAGGTTTAAATCCTGCAGACGGTACACTTCCGGAAGGTATTGAGGCACAAACCGTTCAGAGTCTTGAGAACCTGAAAACAATTCTGGAAGGCACAGGATCTGATTTTGATCACGTTGTAAAAACAACAATCTTTTTAGCTGATATCGCTGATTTCGGTAAAGTAAATGAGATTTATGCAAAATATTTTGCAAACGAAGTACCGGCCCGCTCCTGCGTAGAGGTAGCAAACCTCCCGAAAGCAGGTCTGGTAGAGATTGAAGCAATTGCTGTTGAAAAGTAAGAAATACAGGATTGTATACAAGAGTAACGGGTTAAACCAAAATAAATTTTAGCTGATTCTTGACACTGCCTGTAAGAAAAAATAAAATAAAAACCGAATGTTAGGGTAATCTTATAGGCAGGAGGCAAGAATTTGAAAACAGAAACATTACATGTTACAGAAACAGAAGAAAGGATTCTGAATGCGGCACTGAAAGTTGTAAATGATGTTACGATCAGTGGAACCAGAATGCATCTGATCGCAGAAAAGGCAGATATGGTGCAGTCAAATGTTCACTATTACTATAAAACAAAGCAGGAACTGTTAAAGGGACTGCAAGAGTGGATTTTAGAAGAATGCTACGATATGCAGCAAGTGAGTAAGAAATCAAGTAAAGATACACTGGAAGATCAGTTACATATTTTCTTTCAGCAGAAAAAAACACTGCTGACAAAGAAGAAAGAATATGATTTTGCAGAAATTGATTTTCTTGTTCAGACAAGGATTGACGCAGACATCAGAGCACGTTTTCAGGAAGCATATGCGGTTTGGAGAGATAATATCCGGGAGATCATTATTCGTTTTTGTCCGAATATGGACGAGACAGACAAAGAACTGATTCCATACATGGCAGTATCGTTGCTTGAGGGGGCTTCGATCCAGGTGCTGGTAGATGGAAAAGGCTTTGATGCAGACAGTTATTTTGCATATGCGGAAGAAATGGTGCTTCAGCAGATCAGAATTGCGATGGAAAAAAAGGAAGGGTAATTTTAATCCGATTTTTACAGGAACTTTACTATGGGGATACGAAAAGCTTTTCTGTACACTTCTGTTTGATTGAATAATCAGTCAAAGGCATGTCTTACTATATCATTTGCATCAGAATGGGGGCATTTCGATGTATCAATTTTATGTAAATAATGAATTATATCAGGTAGAAGGCGATGGCGCATTATTGCCGTTTCTGCGGGATGTTTGTAAGTGTAAATCCGTGAAGGACGGCTGCAGTGAGGGAGCCTGCGGAACCTGCCATGTGCTGGTGGACGGAGTGGCAATGAAGGCCTGTATTCCGACCTTGTCCATGATGGATGGAAGATCAATTCTGACAGTAGAAGGATTTTCCGAGGAAGAAAAAGAACTGTATACATATGCTTTTGCTGAGGCAGGTGCTGTGCAGTGTGGATTCTGTATCCCGGGAATGGTCATCTGTACGAAGGGACTTCTGGACGTAAATCCAAATCCGACCAGAGATGAGATCGCATTTGCATTGCGAAATAATATCTGTCGCTGCACTGGATATAAAAAAATCATGGATGCGGTAGAATTGGCCGCAAAGATCAAACGGGAAGGAAAAGGAATCCCGAAAAAGGAGTTTTCCTGGAAGCTGGGCGAGCGCGTGCACCGTGTGGATGCCAGGGAAAAGGTATTAGGATATGGAGAATATGTGGATGACATGGAAGTGGAAGGCCTGCTTCATGCAAGTGCCGTCCGCTCCAAATATCCGAGAGCGCGGGTGTTGTCCATCGATATAGAGAAAGCAAAAGCGGTTCCGGGCATTGTAGACATCTTTACCGCAGCAGATATTCCGGGAGATGTCAAAGTCGGACATCTGGTGCAGGACTGGGATACGATGATTCCGGTTGGCTCCATTACCCATTATCTGGGAGATGCCATCGCACTTGTGGTTGGTGAGAAACTGGATGCTGTGGAAAAAGCGAAAAAACTGGTGAAAGTCGCATACGAGGAACTGCCTTTTGTCAGCAATCCGCAGGAAGCAATGAAAGAGGATGCACCGCTGGTGCATAGAAGCGGAAATCTGCTGGCACACAAACATGTATCCAGAGGTAATGCAAAGGAAGCCATTGCCAATGCAAAATATGTGTATACGGAAGAATTTCATACACCGTGGACGGAGCATGCTTTTCTGGAGCCGGAATGTGCGATAGGCATGCCGTATGAGGATGGTGTGCTGATCTATTCTAGCGATCAGGGAACTTACGCAACCCAGCATGAATGTGCCGAGATGCTTGGTCTTCCAAACGAGAAAGTCCGGGTTGTCAACAAATTGGTAGGCGGTGGTTTTGGTGGAAAAGAGGATATGTCTGTGCAGCATCATGCCGCACTGGCAGCTTATCTGCTGAAACGTCCGGTTAAAGTAAAATTAACGAGACAGGAAAGTATTCTGATTCATCCGAAACGGCATCCGATGGATATGAAATTTACGGTTGGATGTGATGAAAATGGTATTATTCAGGGCGTTATGGCGACGGTTATCTCTGATACCGGAGCGTATGCATCCTTAGGCGGACCGGTTCTGGAACGTGCCTGTACTCATGCAGCCGGACCGTATAATTATCAGAACTTCGAAATTGACGGAAAAGCATATTATACAAATAATCCACCGGCAGGAGCTTTCCGTGGTTTTGGCGTCACACAGACCTGTTACTGTATGGAAATGATGCTGACGAAGCTGGCAGAGCAGATTGGCATCAGTGCATGGGAGATCCGCTATCGCAATGCAATCCGGCCGGGACAGGTGCTTCCAAACGGTCAGATCGTAGATGAGTCTACCGGATTGGTGGAAACACTGGAGGCAGTCAAAGATGTATTTGAAAACAATCAGTATGTCGGTATTGCCTGTGCTATGAAAAATGCCGGTGTTGGCGTTGGTATCCCGGATTTTGGAAGAGCGATCCTTGCCATTGTAGACGGAAAAGTACATATCCGTTCCGGTGCTTCCTGCATCGGTCAGGGTCTTGGAACAGTACTGGTGCAGATGGTCATCGAAAATACAGGCCTGACTCGTGATGATATCGTATACGATGCAGCAAATACCATTAATGCACCGGATTCCGGAACGACATCCGGTTCCAGACAGACCTTAGTTACCGGTGAAGCGGTACGTCGTGCTTGTGAATTATTTAACGAAGCAAGAAAGACGAAACGTATGGAGGAACTTGAGGGCGAAGAGTTTTACGGAGAATATCTGGCAAAAACAGATAAACTTGGCGCAGATGTTCCAAATCCGGTTTCCCATGTGGCATATGGATATGCAACGCAGGTATGCGTACTGGACAAGGACGGAAGAGTGGAAAAAATTGTGGCTGCTCATGATGTGGGACGCGCGGTAAATCCGTTGTCTGTGGAAGGCCAGATCGAAGGAGGCGTGATCATGTCACTTGGTTACGCATTGCGGGAAAGATATGATCTGAAGGATTGTAAACCATTATCCAAATATGGAACGCTTGGATTATTCCGTGCAAACCAGATTCCGGAAGTGGAAAGTATCGTTGTAGAAAAAGCGGGACTGAATGTGGCATGCGGAGCTATCGGTATTGGAGAGATTACTTCTATTCCGACAGCACCGGCTATTGCAGCAGCTTATTACAGTTATGACGGTAAATATCGTACAAGCCTTCCACTTGCGGATACACCGTATGAAGAAGACGCAGAGCAGAAAAAGGGGGAAGAGCAGTTATGAAAAAACCAGTTCGTAAATTTGCTTATGTGGCGTGTAATGGCGGAACACACAACCACAGCTGCCAATACGGCTGCATCGGCTGCGGCGCCTGCGTGGAAGCCTGCCGAAAAAATGCTGTGAGTCTCAATGCTAAGGGTGTAGCAGAGATTGACCGCATCCATTGCGTTGGGTGTCGATTGTGCGAAAAAGCCTGTCCACAGCATATTATTCATATGCATCAGGTGGGAGAATCCTTTCTGGTGCTCTGTTCCAACCAGGACAAAGGTGTGCAAGCAAAAGAGGCTTGCGATGTGAGCTGCATCGGCTGTGGGCTGTGCCACAAAAACTGCCCAAGTGAGGCAATACAGATAAGAAATAATTGTGCGGTTATATATGAAGCGGACTGTTTATCCTGTGGAAATTGCGTGGTGAAATGTCCGAGAAATGCAATTGTTGATATCCGTGGATTTATAAAAAAATAGAATAAAGAAGTACATAAAGAGGAGGACTTATGTAATGGAAAAGGCAAAAAGAGAAAGAGCATCCATTTTTGAACTCGATGGTATTCCACAGATGAGCAAAGCGCTTCCACTGGCTTTGCAGCACGTAGTGGCAATGATCGTAGGTTGTGTGACTCCGGCCATCATTGTGGCAGGCGTGGCAGGACTTGACAGTGCAAATCGTGTTATGCTGATTCAGTCAGCGTTGATCGTTTCCGCAATTTCCACATTTTTACAGTTGTTCCCGATCGGTCCGAAAGGAGGCTTTCGCCTTGGATCCGGATTACCGGTCATCATGGGTGTCAGCTTTGCCTATGTGGCAAGTATGCAGGCCATTGCCGCAGATTCCGGTATCGCAGCAATTTTTGGTGCACAGATCGTTGGAGGTATCATAGCAGCGATCATCGGATTCTTTATCGATAAAATCCGCAAAGTATTCCCGCCATTGGTAACCGGTACGGTTGTATTTACCATTGGACTTTCTCTGTATCCGACAGCTGTTAACTACATGGCAGGTGGCGCATCCAGTGCAAATTACGGACATTGGACAAACTGGCTGGTAGCGTTTATTACATTAGCAATTGTTACCTTTTTAAATCATTTTACAAAAGGATTTGTGAAACTGGCTTCTATCCTCATTGGTATCATCTGTGGTTATATCGTTGCCGCATGTTTTGGAATGGTAGACCTTGCAGCCGTTGCACAGGCAAGCATTTTCCAGGCTCCGCAGATCATGCATTTCGGTATCAAGTTTGAGCCGTCATCCTGTATCGCGATCGGCTTACTGTTTGCAATTAATGCCATTCAGGCGATCGGTGACTTTACAGCAACAACGACAGGAAGTATGGATCGTGAGCCAACAGACAAAGAGTTGAAAGGTGCTATCGTAGGATATGGATGTACGAATATTCTCGGCGCATTTCTTGGTGGTCTGCCGACTGCTTCCTACAGTCAGAACGTAGGTATTGTTACAACAACAAAAGTTATCAACCGTGTGGTTCTCGGAATGTCCGCAGGTATTCTGCTGATTGCCGGTCTGGTGCCAAAATTCTCTGCATTACTGACAACGATTCCACAGTGTGTCCTTGGTGGTGCAACAATCTCCGTATTTGCATCCATCGCAATGACAGGTATCAAACTGATTACAACGCAGGAGATGAATTTCCGTAATACATCCGTAGTTGGTCTGGCTGTTGCACTTGGTGTTGGTGTAACTCAGGCTTCCGCATCTCTGGGCATGTTCCCGGCATGGGTAACCACAGTATTCGGAAAAACTCCGGTTGTTATCGCAACAGTAGCAGCAGTATTCTTAAATCTCGTATTGCCGCATGAAAAGCCGGAAATAAAGAAAGAAACAGAAGAAAAGTAAAATTTGATAAAATCTTGATATGAATGATGAAAGTTCTCCTTTTTACAGGTATTGAAGAATGTAAGAAGGAGGGCTTTTTATCTCAGTCGAGAAGACTCCCACTTCTGCAAGTGGTGAGTAATAGCAAGTCTTTCTCAGTGGGAGTACAATCTCCGACTGAGATAAATAAAATGGAGCGTTTCTATTAGTACTATTAATAAATCCTATAAATACAATTCATAAGAGGACTGGTTGTAAAACGGAAAATATTTGCGTTATAATATCTGAGAAAAAAAGAGATGCGAACATGTTGCAGTTCACACGCGCCATTCGCAAAACGCCCTTTCGGGCTTCTCCGTAGCTTCGCTACTGCTTTTGCTCATTAAAAGGCGCTCCCTTCATCGCTATGTATCCAGATAATTCCTCATGCAAGCATGATCATTATCTGAATACATGTGATGAGTGAACTGTAACATAAAAAGATGGAGGATTTTAGTACATGAAAAAGACAAGAGGAACGAATGCGTCTATTTTCGAGTTAAATGGTGTTCCGCAGTTGAGTAAGGCACTTCCGCTGGCACTGCAGCATGTAGTAGCGATGATCGTGGGCTGCGTAACCCCGGCGATCATTGTGGCAGGTGTCGCAGGTCTTGAGGGAGCAAACCGTGTCATGCTGATTCAGTCTGCGCTGGTAGTATCCGCACTTTCCACATTTTTACAGTTGTTTCCAATCGGGCCGAAAAACGGTTTTCGCTTTGGCGCCGGCTTACCGGTTATTATGGGAACGAGTTTTGCATATGTGGCAAGCATGCAGGCTATTGCAGCAGATGTAGGCATTGCAGCAATATTCGGAGCACAGATCGTTGGTGGTATCATCGCAGCAATCATCGGATTTTTTATTGACAAGATCCGAAAAGTATTTCCACCGCTTGTAACAGGAACTGTAGTATTTACCATTGGACTTTCGTTGTATCCGACTGCTGTCAACTATATGGCAGGTGGTGCGTCCAGTGCAAATTACGGACATTGGACTAACTGGCTGGTAGCAATTATCACACTGGCTATCGTTACATTTTTGAATCATTTTACAAAAGGATTTGTAAAACTGGCGTCTATTCTGATCGGTATCATCTGCGGTTACATCATTGCAGCATGTTTTGGTATGGTAGATCTGACTGCAGTGGCACAGGCAAGTGTTTTCCAGATGCCGCAGATCATGCATTTTGGTATTCAGTTTGATCCGTCATCCTGTATAGCTATTGGTTTGTTGTTTGCTATCAATGCGATTCAGGCCATCGGCGACTTTACTGCAACAACAACCGGCGGTATGGATCGTGAACCGACAGATAAAGAGTTAAAGGGTGCTATCGTTGGATATGGATGTACCAATATCGTTGGAGCTTTCTTAGGTGGTCTGCCGACTGCTTCCTACAGTCAGAACGTAGGTATCGTTACAACAACAAAAGTTATCAACCGTTCTGTGCTTGGAATGTCTGCAGGTATTCTGTTGATTGCCGGTCTGGTGCCGAAATTTTCTGCATTGTTGACAACAATTCCGCAGTGTGTACTTGGTGGAGCGACCATTTCTGTATTTGCATCTATCGCTATGACAGGCATCAAGCTGATCACGAGTCAGCCAATGAGTTATCGCAATACTTCTATCGTGGGATTGTCCGTGGCACTTGGTGTTGGTGTGACACAGGCTTCTGCATCCCTGGGAATGTTTCCGGCATGGGTGACAACCGTATTTGGCAAGACACCGGTTGTTATTGCAACTGTAACTGCAGTATTTTTGAATCTTGTCCTGCCGAAAGAGAAAAAAATAGAAAAATAAATGTATGACACAATGTCAGACTATAAGAAGGAGTTCTCGCAGATTGGCGAGGACTCCTTTTTATGATAAAATATATCAGATGATGGGTAGAATTGTGGGAGTACGAAGTACGGAACAATTCGTATGGCATCTTTTGACCATAACATCTATCAGATGAGAAATAGTGGTTTTCAAGAATGCCAAGGCATCCTTAAAAACAATATAATGTGTATGAGAAAAGGGGATTTTTCAATGATATACTTTGATAATGCAGCAACGACCAGACAGAAACCGAATGAAGTTGTGCAGGCAGTTACGGAGGCACTCTGCCTGCTTGGAAATGCAGGAAGAGGGGCACATGAAGCGACATTGGAGGCTTCCCGCACGATATACGATACAAGACGGAAACTGGCAGAATTTTTCCATGCGGAAAGCCCGGAGCGTATGGTGTTTACCGGCAACGCGACAGAGAGTCTGAATACAGCCATCAAAGGCTTATTAAATCCGGGAGACCATGTGATCACCACACAGCTGGAGCATAATTCCGTGCTCCGTCCACTCTATGAAATGGAAGAAAAAGGAGTGGACCTGACCATTGTAAAAGCGGATGTGCAGGGCAGATGTTCAATAGCGGATATGGAGGCAGCAATCCGACCGGAGACAAAAGCCATTATTTGTACGCACGGATCGAATGTCACCGGAAATCTGGTGGATATTGCGGCAATCGGAGAACTGACGCAAAAGTATGGAATTCTCTTTGTGGTGGATGCGTCACAGACAGCAGGCGTATTTCCCATCGATGTGCAGGCGATGCATATTGATATTCTGTGCTTTACCGGGCACAAAAGCCTGCTTGGCCCCCAGGGAACCGGCGGAATCTATGTCAGAACCGGTCTGCAGCTTCGCCCGTTAAAGAGCGGAGGCAGCGGCGTGCAGACGTACAGCAAAAAGCATCCGCAGCAAATGCCGACGGCGCTGGAAGCAGGGACGTTAAACGGACATGGCATTGCAGGACTGGATGCGGCCCTGGATTACCTGAAGCAGACAGGAATGGACGAAATCCGTGAAAAAGAACAGACGCTGATGTGGCAGTTTTATGAAGGTATCCGAGACATTCCAGGCATAAAGATTTATGGTGATTTCTCACAGAAAAACCGGTGTCCCATCGTATCCTTTAATATCGGGGATTATGATTCCGCAGAGGTCAGCGATGAACTTTATGAAGGATGGGAGATTTCCACCAGACCGGGGGGACATTGTGCACCGTTGATGCATGAGGCGCTTGGAACAGTGGAACAGGGTGCTGTGCGGTTCAGCTTTTCCCATTATAATACCGAACAGGAAGTAGAGACAGCGATCGAGGCAGTGAGAGAACTGGCAGAAGAGTGAGCAATTATGAACAGTTCCTTTATCACAATGTATTTGGATAACTCCTCCTGCAAGCAGGATCGTTACCCAGAATACATGGGATAAGTGAACTGTTTTCGGCACAATGTAGAAAACATAGTTGGGAATCTTCCTAATTATGGAAAAATCGGAGAAAATGAAACTTTGTCAAAAAAATAACTTGTCAGACCGGTAAAATTAAGGTATTGTATAGCATGGATATGAAAGATATCGTATTGGTATCATGCAAAAACATTTAAAATCCAAGCATTTTACAGGATGAAAGCAGTTAAAAATGAATTTTATATCGTGAAAAAGATTCATTTTTGAAGTATGAAACGTGAAATGGAGCATATAAAATGGATTTATTTGATTACATGAGAGAACAAAATAAGGAAAAGGAATCGCCACTGGCATCCAGACTTCGTCCGACGAAATTGGAAGAAGTCGTGGGACAGCAGCACATCATCGGCAAAGATAAATTGCTATATCGTGCCATCAAAGCGGATAAGCTGCAGTCAGTTATTTTCTATGGACCTCCGGGAACCGGAAAAACGACACTGGCAAAGGTGATCGCACAGACCACCAGTGCAGAATTTATGCAGATCAATGCGACTTCCGCCGGCAAGAAGGATATGGAAGCAGTGATTGAAAAGGCAAAACAGCTGCAGGGTATGTACGGAAAACGTACGATTCTGTTTATCGATGAGATTCACCGTTTTAACAAAGGTCAGCAGGATTATCTGCTTCCGTTTGTAGAGGACGGTACCGTGACACTGATCGGTGCCACTACGGAGAATCCGTATTTTGAGGTAAACGGAGCGTTGATCTCCCGATCCATTATTTTTGAATTAAAACCATTAGAGAAAGAAGATATCAAGACGTTGCTGCACCGTGCCTTAGAGGATATGGAAAAAGGTATGGGCGCTTATCGCGCAGTGGCGGATGAAGAGGCACTGGAGTTTCTTGCTGATGTATCAAATGGGGATGCCCGCAGCGCATTAAATGCCATTGAACTGGGAATCCTTACCACAGAACGCAGTGCAGACGGGCTCATCCATATCACGCTGGATGTGGCTTCCGAATGTATCCAGAAGCGCGTGATCAAGTATGATAAAAATGGCGACAGCCATTATGATAATATTTCCGCATTTATCAAAAGTATGCGGGGGTCTGATCCGGACGCAGCGGTCTACTATCTGGCAAAAATGCTGTACGCCGGGGAAGATGTGACATTTATTGCCCGGAGAATTATGATCTGTGCATCAGAAGATGTGGGAAATGCAGACCCGAACGCCCTGACTGTGGCGGTCAGCGCAGCCCAGGCTGTAGAACGGCTTGGAATGCCGGAGGCACGGATTGTGCTGGCACAGGCAGTCACTTATGTGGCAAGCGCACCAAAGAGCAATGCGGCTTACCTGGCAGTGGACAAAGCACTTTCCGTTGTTCGGGAGTCGAGAACCGCACCGGTTCCAACGTATCTCTGCGATGCCCATTACAAAGGTGCTGCGAAGCTTGGGCGGGGCATCGGATATAAATATGCCCACGATTATCCGAATCACTACGTGGAGCAGCAGTATCTGCCGGATGCATACAAAGATATGAAATTCTATGAGCCGACAGAAAACGGCTATGAGCAGACCATTCGGGAATATTTTAAAAAAATCAAACAGGAGTAAATTTTTGTAAAATCTCCTTTTGAATATAAAATAAAAAGAAGTTGTAAAAAATGATTTAACAATACACAGCAGGAGGAAAAATCAATGCAGTCTTATCAGGAAATGAGCAGAGAGGAATTATTAAAAGAAAAAGAGAGCCTGGAACAGCAGTACAAAGAAATCTGCAAAAAAGGCTTGAAACTGGACATGTCCAGAGGTAAACCATCTAAAGAGCAGCTTGAGCTGTCCATGCCAATGATGGACGTTCTGACAAGTGAGACTCCGTTAGTCAGCAGAGCCGGTACAGATATCCGTAACTACGGTGTGATTGATGGTATTACAGAGGGACAGGAATTCATCGCAAGCTTAGTCGGACTTGGTCCGGAAGCATATGACAATGTCATTGTTTACGGAAATGCAAGTCTGAATATCATGTATGACTGCATTGCCCGCTCCATGCTGTTTGGTGTAAACGGAAGCACACCATGGTGCAAACTTGATAAAGTAAAATGGCTCTGCCCGGTTCCGGGATATGACCGTCATTTTGCCATCACAGAGTGCTTTGGCATCGAGATGATCAACGTACCACTTTACGAAGATGGCCCGGATATGGATATGGTAGAAAAATTAGTCAGCGAAGATGATAGTATCAAAGGTATCTGGTGTGTACCGAAATACTCCAATCCGATGGGAACATCCTATTCTGATGAGACCGTCCGCAGACTGGCCCACTTAAAACCGGCAGCAGAAGACTTCCGTATTTACTGGGATAATGCTTACTGCGTACATGATCTGTATGAAGACAAAGCAGATCAGATCCTTGAGATCCTTGGCGAGTGTGAGAAAGCCGGAAATCCGAACCTTCCGATCGAGTTCTGCTCCACATCCAAGATCACATTCTCAGGTGCAGGTGTATCCGGTCTGATCACAAGTCTTGAGAACAAAGCAGATATCCTGAAACGTCTGACGATTCAGACCATCGGATTTGATAAGATCAACCAGCTGCGTCATGTGAAATTCTTAAAGGATATCGATGGCGTAAAAGCACATATGGCAAAACATGCAGCAATCATCCGTCCGAAATTTGAGATGATCCTGGATCGTTTTGAGGAAGAACTCAAAGGTCTTGGCGCAGGAAGCTGGATTCGTCCGAATGGTGGATATTTCATCACCTTCAAGGCAAATGAGGGATGTGCAAAGAACATCGTTGCAAAAGCAAAAGAGGCTGGTGTTGTACTGACAGGTGCAGGCGCACCATACCCATACAAAAAGGATCCGAAGGATTCCGTAATCCGTATTGCTCCGACACTTCCGCCAATGGAAGAACTGAAAGAGGCCTGCGAGGTATTTATCGTTTGTGCAAAACTTGCAAGCGTGGAGAAACTTCTGGAAGCATAAGAAAAGTTATGATATACTTACTCCATAATGATAAATTTTAGAGGAGGACATAAAATGTTAGAAGCAGGAATCAAAGGGGAACAGAGCGTAGAAGTTGTATATGAGAATACAGCAACAGCAGTAGGAAGCGGCGTACTGGAAGTATTCGGAACACCATGCATGCTTGCATTAATGGAAAAAACAGCAAGCGAGAGCGTAGCTCCATATCTGGAAGAAGGCTGTGGCAGCGTTGGTACACAGGTAACTATCAGTCACGTAGCAGCTACTCCGATCGGAATGACTGTTCGTTGCGAGACAGAGCTTACAGAAGTAGACGGTCGCCGCCTTGTATTTAAAGTAGCAGCTTACGATGAAGCAGGTCTGATCGGTGAAGGAACACATGAGCGTTTCATCGTACAGAATGAAAAATTCCAGACAAAAGCAAATAATAAGCTTACAAAATAATCAAGATTGTGTAGAGTGCAGTGATTCTAAGAAGAACTCTTACAGATAAGAAAGCCGCTATCTTAGCGGCTTTCTTTTAATGTCGGAATCGTTCCGTACAGCATATGCCGTTCCATCATAATTGTAATCTGACTGGCAGAAACAGTGTCACTGTGAGAAAACCACCAGCGGACGGTGACGAGAAAATTATTTACCAGCAATTTTGCGTACCAGTCGGCAAGCTGTTTTTTCTCTGGTGAGATTGTTGGATGATTCAAAATTTCAGCTTCAACCTTGCGAGCTCCGGCATTCATCATTTCATCAAAGACGTTCCGCCCAAGCAGGTTTTGATTCCACAGAATTTCCAGTCTGGACTTTTGTGTGGACAGGCGGCTGAGTCCGTCCTGGAGGGAGCGTGTGTGGACTTCATCCTGGATATCCATATGGAGAAAATCCACTTCCATGTGTTCTGCAAAATCCCGGACAATTTCATCCACAATTTCATCTCTCAGGTCATACTTATCAGAAAAATAGCGATAAAACGTAGAGCGGTTGATCAGAGCCTGTTTTGCAATCTGTCCCACAGTTATCTGGGAAAAATCTTCTTTTTCCAGGCAGTCAAAAAAAGTCTGAATGATCAGTGATTTCATTCTTTCTGCGCGATGATCCATAATAATTTTTACCTTTTCCTTTTTATGTTTTTTTGAATTCCATTTGATAAAAAATTCAAAGATTAATCTGTCTGACATTATTTTTTATAATCAGACTATAACAGAATTATACCACGATTTCTGTACTTATCCAGATGCAATACAACAAAAGTGATTAAAACGTTGCATAATAAAACAGCGAAAAATAAGCTGATGTTTGAAGTAAAGGGGAAAATTCTGCTACAGTCTAAGTAACGGAAAATAGTTCGTATTCGCAGAAAAAGTTTCGCAAAGAAACGGGAATTTTTGAAAGTGAACACGGACTGAGATCATTGTTTGATATTCGTATCAGGTATTTTGAGAAAGGATAAGGTACAAAATTATGGCAGAAAAAAATCAGTATTTTCCACATTTGTTTGAGCCGTTAAAAGTTGGTTCAAAAACAATCAAAAACCGTATTGAAGCAGCACCTGCATTGTTTGCATTTGAGCATTACATTGAGCTGGATCCGGATCCGTTTGGCTACACCACACCGGTTCCTGAGCGCGCATTCCGTATGCTGGAGGCAAAGGCAAAAGGCGGTGCCGGCATTGTCTGTTTCGGTGAGTTAAGTCCGAACCATGAGTATGACAAACGTTTCCCATTTGAGCCGTACATTGATTTTACATCCAGATCCGATAAAACATTTGAGATTACAAAGGCAACTGCCGATATGATCAAAAGCTATGGTGCGCTGGCCATCGGTGAGCTGATTTCCTGTGGTGAGATCAAGACAAATATCGGAGATGGCATTAATCCGAAAGGACCGTCTGAGAAAGATCTTCCGGATGGCACACATGTAGATGCATTTACAAAAGAAGAGATTTTAAGCTGTTATCAGGATTATGTTACTGCATGTAAATGGTTTGAGGCAGCAGGCTGGGAAGGCGTTATGATCCACTGCGGACATGGCTGGCTTCCGGCACAGTTCCTGTCTCCGCAATACAACAAACGTACCGATGAGTATGGCGGATCTTTTGAAAACAGAGCAAGATTTACTGTTGATCTGTTAAAAACCATCCGTGAGGCTATGGGACCTGATTTTGTGATTGAGATCCGTGTCAGCAGTTCCGAGCATCTGCCAGGCGGCTTAGAGTTGGAAGATGCTGTAGAATATTGTAAGCTGTGCGAGCCGTACATCGATATGATTCATGTGTCCTGTGGTCATTACCTGAGTTCTTCCAGAAGTTGGGAGTTCACAACAGCTTATGCACCGCATGGTCCGAATATCGAACCGGCAGCTGTTATCAAACAGAACGTATCCATTCCGGTTGCGGCAGTCGGCGGCATCAATTCTCCGGAGCAGGCGGAAGAGGCAATCGCAGCAGGAAAAATCGATATGGTATCCATGGGACGTCAGTTCTTTGCAGATCCAGCCTTCCCGAATAAGGCAAAAGATGGTCATGCAGATGAAATCCGTCGCTGTCTGCGCTGCGGAAGATGTTATCCGGGTCCGTCCGGTGAGCATGAGACAGAAATTTGGACTGTAAAATTCCCACCACTGGACTCCTGTACCATCAATCCATATGACGTATGGCCGGCCTCTCATCATAAAGTTCTTCCAGACCGCATGCCTAAGCCGGAAGCAAGCCGTAAAGTATTAGTCGTAGGCGGCGGCTGTGGTGGTCTGCAGACGGCAATCACAGCGGCAGAGAGAGGACATCAGGTAATTCTGTGCGAGAAATCTGGAGTATTAGGCGGTCTGATCAACTTTACAGATCATACTGATCATAAAGTAGATATCAGAAACTTCAAAGATCTGCTGATCCGTGACGTAGAGAAACGTCCGATCGAAGTAAGATTAAACTGTGAAGTAACACCGGAACTTATCAAAGAAATTGCTCCGGAAGCAGTTGTACTGGCAGTCGGATCCGATGATCTGATCCTTCCGATCGAAGGAATCGAAAATGCAGTAACAGCAATGGATGTATACTACAATGACTTTGCAGGTCTTGGAAAGAGCACCATCGTACTCGGTGGCGGTCTGGTAGGCTGTGAGGCAGCTGCAGATTACATTGATCATGGTGTAGAGACAACTATCGTAGAGATGAAAGGCGCTCTGATGCCGGAGACAACCGGTCTGTACAGAACAGCCGTACATGATTTCATCGACAAAAATGGTGGCAAATACGAAGTAAATGCAAAAGTTACCAAAGTTGGCAAAGATTTTGTAGTAGCTGAGCAGGATGGCAAAGAGATTACGATCAAAGCGGATTCTGTTGTAAATGCAATGGGACGTCGTGCGCATGCGACAGAGACACTTGAGACGGCCATCAAAGAAGCAGGCATTCCGGTATGGAAGATCGGTGACTGTGTGCGTGCCCGCCAGATAGGTGATGCGGTAAGAGAAGGCTGGACCGCAGCAATGGAAATTATCTAAAAACTTATTTTGTGGTTAAAAAATTAAGATATTGAAAGGGGCTGGGTTCATTTTGTCTCTGCGGCTGAATTGCTTGCTGAGAAAAAATGAACTCAGCCCCTATTTATATATGTGTTACAGTTCACTCATCATATGTATTCAAATATTGATCATGCTTGCATGAAGAAATATTTGGATACATAATGATGAAGGGAGCGCCTTTTTATGAGCAAAAGTAGTAGCGTAGCTACGGAGAAGTCCTGAAAGGACATTTTGCGAATGGCGCGTGTGAACAGTAACATATATGTCATATAGAATCACAGACTGTGAAAAATTTATTGACAGAAAAACAAATTGTATATAAAATAATACATAAGAATGTATACAAAATACGATATGAAAATATTCATGAAAAGCGAGAGAAACGAGGGATAAATCAATGGACGAAATAAGTTTGAAGGCACTTGCCAAAATTAATCTTGGACTGGATGTGCTTGGAAAACGTGAGGACGGATATCATGATGTGCGCATGATCATGCAGACGATTCATCTGTATGACCGTGTGGAGATCAAAAAGACACGTTCCCCGCACATTCATGTTGAGACAAATCTGTATTATCTGCCGGTCAATGAGGATAATCTGGTATACCGCGCAGCAAAACTGATGAAGGATGAATTCCAGATCAAAGAAGGTGTCCGTATTGTACTTCAGAAATTTATTCCGGTTGCAGCCGGTCTGGCTGGAGGAAGTTCTGATGCGGCAGCTGTTCTGGTTGGAATGAACCGTATTTTTAATCTGGGACTGAAGCAGAATAAACTGATGGAGCTTGGATTAAAAATCGGAGCAGACGTACCGTTTTGCATCATGCGTGGAACTGCGCTGGCAGAGGGAATCGGTGAGAAACTGACAGCACTGCCACCGATGCCGAAATGCCCGGTACTGATCGCAAAACCGGCAATTTCCGTGTCTACAAAAACTGTTTACGAGGGATTGAAGCTGTATGATGGCATGGAGCATCCGGATATTGACGGTGTAATGGAAAGCATTCAGCAGAAGGATTTAAAGGGCGTGGCTTCCCATATGGGAAATATTCTCGAGACTGTGACGATTCCGATGTATCCGGTGATCAGTGATATCAAAAAAATGATGATGGAAAACGGAGCGTTAAATGCCATGATGAGCGGCAGCGGACCAACCGTATTTGGTTTATTCCCGAATGAAAAGGAAATCCGTCGGGCTTATGATGCATTAAAGCAATCCGGACTTGCCAAAAATGTATACACATCCGATATTCATAACAACAGAAGATAAACACGAAAGAAGAGGGGGAAACAGACTATGACAGACAATTTGGAATTACAGATGGATGCCTATCTGCCACTTCGCGATGTCGTGTTCCAGACATTGCGCGGTGCAATTTTGAAAGGTGATCTCAAGCCGGGCGAGCGTCTGATGGAATTGCAGCTTGCGTCCAAGCTGGGGGTAAGCCGTACACCGATCCGTGAGGCCATCCGTATGCTGGAGCAGGAAGGGCTGGCAGTGACGATTCCTAGAAAAGGTGCGGAAGTAGCCAAGATGACAGAGAAGGATATGGAAGATGTACTGGAAATCCGGCTTTCCCTGGAGGGGCTGGCGGTTCGTCTTTCCTGTGAAAAAATCACTCCGGCCGCTTTGCAGGAACTGAAAGTTGCAATGGAAGATTTTGAGGAAAAAACAAAGAACGGTCAGTTTGTAGAGATGGCAAAGGCTGATGTAAAATTCCATGAGATTCTTTACAAAGCATCTAATAATCCGAAATTACAGCAGCTGCTGAACAATCTGAGAGAGCAGATGTATCGTTATCGTGTGGAATATCTGAAGGATGATTCTATCTATCCGAGACTGATCGAGGAACATCAGAAAATGTACGAGGCACTGCAAGCGAAGGATTCCAAACTTGCGGTTTCTTATGTAGAGCGGCATCTGCATAATCAGGCGGAAGCGGTGAAAAAAATCATTCGCGAGCAGGAGTAAGAATAAAAATTAAAAATATGAGCATAGTAAAGGGCAGACGAGAGTCTGCCCTTTTTGTTGGGTAAAAATATATACTAGTACAGATTTTTTGTGCGCTTGTATATGACATCTTTTCCCGATTGAGAGACAGGCAAATAAAAATAGCAGCAAATGAGGTGATGGCATGCAGGATCAGACCGTTTCAAAAAAGCTGGATGAAAATATATTATGGTGGAAACAGCAGTTTTCCGATTGCGCAGATATCAAAATGCGTCCGATGTGTCTTGGAAAAAACATGAACGTTCGGGCATTTTTGAGCTACATCGAAATCACCGGTGGCAAAAACATGATGGAAGATTCCCTGCTTGGAAAAATGCTGAGTCGTCTGAACACCATGGAAGATACGACGTTATATGAAGCACTGCAGGAAAACGGCCTTGGCATTTCGGATGCGACACCTTTTGCCAAAATGTCAGAAGCAGCAAGTGGAATGCTGACCGGTGATACCATCCTTTTTGTGGATGGATTTGATCGCGCTTTAAAAATTCCGGATAGGGGATACCCCGGCATGTCACTGCAGGAGACCGAGTCAGAAAAAGCAATCCGGGGAAGTAACGAAGGATTTGGCGGTTCCATTAAACAAAATACAGCACTGATCCGAAAACGGTTGCGTTCCGTGGATCTGAAAGTGGCGGAATGCAAATGTGGCAGGTGGACCAGCACAAATGTGGATCTGATGTATCTGAACGGAATTGTGCGGCCTGAGATCGTATCGGAAATGCAGCAACGGCTGAATGGGTTTGAAATCGATGGCATCGGAGACAGCGGTGTCATTGAGCAATTAACGGAAACACAGTGGTTGTCCCCATTTCCACAGTTTCAGACAACCCGCAGACCGGATCGGGCGGTAATGGCACTGTTGGAAGGCCGCGTGGTTCTGCTGGCGGATAACTCTCCGGAGGCACTGATTTTTCCAACGGATTATAATTCTTTTATCAAGACGACAGATGATTATTACACCAGGTGGGAGATCGCGACATTTACGAGGGCCTTACGTTATGTGGCGGCTTTTCTATCCATGATTCTGCCGGGATTGTATCTTGCCATGACAAATTTTCATACGCAGTTGCTGCCAACGAAGTTGTTACTTTCCTTTGCGTCTGCCAGACAGGGCGTCCCGTTTCCGGGGGTGGTGGAAGTGCTTCTGATGGAACTGTCTTTTGAATTGTTACGGGAGGCTGGTGTGCGTCTGCCCGGAGCCATGGGAAATACCATCGGAATCGTCGGAGGTCTGATTATCGGACAGGCGGCGGTGGATGCGAATATTGTGAGTCCCATGGTAGTGATCGTGGTGGCATTTACGGCACTTTGTTCTTTTGCTATTCCAAATGAAGACTTTGCCACGGCATTCCGTTTGTTGAAATTTGCTTTTATTGGATTATCTGCAGCGTTAGGTTTTTATGGATTTTTGCTTGGACTTTTGATATTGCTTATTCATCTGGCGCAGCTGGAAAGCTTTGGCATGCCGTATCTGATGCCTTTTGTTGGAGCGGATCTGAATGATTATCAGGATGAGAGGGATAGCCTTGTGCGCCCGCCGCTGCAGGCACTGCCCCGCAGACCTTTTTACGCAAATCCAAAGAACCGAATCCGGCTCAGAATGAAATCCGGAAAGGGGCATCGTGATGCAGGATCTTAACTTTATGAACAATCAGAAAATATCTGCCAGACAGGTGAAGCGTACACTTACCATGGAACTTTTGGGAATCAGTACGTTATTGCTTCCAACACTGGTTGCTTCCCGCAGCGGTGTGGACGGATTTTTTGCGCTGGCAGCGGGAGGTGGATGTGCCTGGCTTTTGCTGATTTTCTGGCAGAAATATTTTCGGAAATCTAGTTTATATGAATGCGTGGATGCCTTGGCTGCAGAACTTCGATTCCTGATACTGATTTTTTATGGTACGGGATTTCTTGGAATTGCGGGGTACACGTTGTATCTGCTGACAAGTCTGATCGAAAATCAGCTGCTGGGGAAAAACTGGGAAGTTGTCATTGTATTAACATTGACCGGAGCAGCTTTTTTCGGATTGCTGCGTGGATTGGAATGCCGGGTGAGAGTGTATGAAGTGCTGTATTTTTTCTTATTGATTCCGTTGCTTGTGATCCTTGGACTGGCATGTGCGGGAATTGATCCGGATGCGTGGACACCGGTGGCGACGTCTTCTGTTTCAAACTTTTTGCAGAGCAGTTATCTGAGCTTTTTGGTTTTTTCCGGGATTTCCCTGTATACACTTTTTCAGCCGAGTTGTAAAAATCCAAAGGCAGCATATCGGGGGACAAAACATGCATTGCTTGTGTTGCTTGGACTCAATTTGATCATCTATCTGATCTTGCTTGGGGTATTTCAAAGTGAACTGCTGGCGCATTTGGACTGGCCGGTGATCGATCTGATGGCGGTGGTGAAACTGCCGGGAAATTTCCTGGAGAGGCAGGATGCGTTGATGGTTGGAATCTGGTTTTTTTGTTTGTTTGCGTTTCTGGATTCCATGCTGTTTTATGCGGTGGAGTTTTGGTCGAAATTATTTCCGGGACAAAATAAAACAGGAAAAACACAGAGAAATAAATTGTTATTGACGGGTGTTTTAACAATGGCAATCCTGATGTTGGCTTTATTATTACTGCATTATGAAGCATTAGCAGAGCGAATGTTTTTTTGTTATTTATATGGCATACTTCCTGTGATGCTGCTTTTACCATTTTTTTTAAAAATCGGAAGAAGAAATGGACAGTTAATGTAGAAATCAATTCAGATTATGATAGAAAGGCAGGTTACTGAAATGAAGCAGAAGGTAGATCAGAAAATAGATTCTGAATATCAGAAAATGCGAATTATCCTTTGTGCATTATGTTGGACAATCTTTGTGTTTTGTCTTGCCTGCCTTGGCGGCTGTGGTGTCAATGAACTGGAAAATCAGGCTTTTCCGCTGGCACTTGGAGTGGAGGCGCAGCATGATGGCGCAATGAAGTTATATCTGGCCTATCCGAATCTACAGGATGAAAAGGCTTCGGAAAATGCGCTCTCTTCCGATGTGTTCTGGGAGGGAGAGGTATCGGATCTGTTTACTGGAATGCGCAAGATGTCGGAGAACAGCAACAAAAATCCAGATCTGAATCATTTGAAAGTGCTGATTTTAAATCCGCGGGTATTTGCGTCGGAAGATGCAGCCGAGGCAGTGTTATCTTTTTTTGAAAAGGAGACGGATGCGGCCTGGAATACGTATGTGCTGTTGGCTGAGGGGCCGATGGATCAGCTTTTTTCAGAGGATATGCAGCTGCCGGAGTGCATGGGGATCTATCTGGAAGATTTGCTGGAGGAGTGGAAACATGTGAAAGACAATGCTTTTGTAACGGTTGGCACGCTGATGCAGCAATTTTACGGAGTGGAAGAAATGATGTGTATTCCAAAACTGGAATTGCAGGATGAAAAATTAAACATTGGCGGTTTTGCTGTATTGCACAGAATGAAAATTGCAGGAAATCTGTCATTGCAGGAAGGATATGATGCTCTGTTACTGCAAAATAAGATGCGGGAATATCAGTTCCAGATGAAGGATGGCACCGGAGTGACCGTGGAACAACTGCGGATAGAGAAAAAAGATGCAGAGCAAAGAGACAGATTGCAAAATGACGAAGAGAAAGAAGTACAGAGGGATGATACAAAAAATGAAACTCAGAATACAGTAAAAAAAATTACAGTGCAGGGTTCTTTTGGTATTACGAATCGTATGGAAGGAAGCCGGAAAACCCAGAAGTTGGAAGCGCAGGCAAAACGGGAATTGGAAACAAAGCTGCAATCTTTTGCTGAAAAGTGGCAGCAGATGATAGGTGAAGAAACGGAAAGTGTACAGGTTGTAGTGGAATAAACCGGAAAAATATGGAAATACTCATTTCTGAGAACAGATATATCAGATGAGAGATGACTCCCACCTATAGGTGGTGAGCAGCAAGAATGCCGAGGGCATTCTTGAATGAAAGGAAATGAGAGTAATGAAAAAAAGAATTCTGGCAGTGTGTCTGGCTGCAACAGCTTGCATCCTGCTTTCCACAACGATACAGACCCGATGCCTGCAGCAGAGCATGGCGCAGAAAGTACTGCGGTTCCATGTGCTGGCGAACAGTGACAGCACAGAAGACCAGGAACTGAAACGGAAGGTACGCGACCGGGTAGGAAGCGTGATGGCGGATAAATTAAAAGATGCAAAGACTTTGGATGATAGTACGCAGGTGGTAGAGCAGAATCTGTGTGTGATCGAGGACTGTGCGGCAGCGGTGATCGAGGAAGAAGGTTACTGTTATCCCGTGAGAGCAACTCTTGAAAACTGTATGTTTCCGGAAAAAACATACGGAGCATATACCTTTCCGGGAGGCGAGTATGAGGCACTCCGTGTGGTGATCGGTTCCGGCGAGGGGCATAATTGGTGGTGTGTGATGTATCCGAATCTTTGTTTTGCAAACAGCATGTACGAGGTGGATGAGGATTCCGGGGAAAAACTGAGGGAAGTCCTTGAACCAACGGAGTATGCGGCAGTTTTGGAGAATGGAAATTTTAAGGTTCGGTTTAAAATGCTCGGATTTCTGAATCGTGTGCTTGAATAATTGCGCAAAAACCTTTACAATGTGTGGGAGTTACTTCGTAGACCAAAAGTAATACACAGTATTATTTTTGGGGAAGAACTCATTTACGATCAGGATTTACTGGCAGAAGAAATATAGAATAAAAAGTTAAGAAATAAGAAGAAAAGATGTGAGGACACAATATGACAAAAGACGTGTTGATTACCATCAGCGGCGTACAAACGATAGATGGAGAAGTAAACAATCCGGTGGAGACTGTCACTCCGGGAGAATATTATTTCCGCAACGGCAAGCATTACATTCTGTATGATGAAGTACAGGAAGGTGTGCAGGGCGTGACAAAGTGTATGCTCAAGATAGGAGAAGATACTGTGGATCTGTCCAAAAAGGGAACCGCCGGTGTACATATGAGTTTTCAGAAAGACAAGAAGACACGGACTTCCTATCAGACACCATATGGAAGCATGATGCTTGGTTTTGATTCACGGATGATCCGGGTGATGGAGACAGAGGATATGCTCCATGTGAAACTGGAATATGATATGGAAGTGGAAGAGGAGCATCTGGCAGAATGTACGTTGACGATGAAAATTAAATCCAAGGGAATGAATGAGCGAAAGGAAAAAGGGGAATGACAGATATATTAAAAGAAAAAAACGAGTTTCGATATGCACCCATTGGTGTGTTTGATTCCGGCGTGGGTGGACTGACCGTGGTCAGAGAGATCATGCGTCAGATTCCAAACGAGCGGATCATTTATTTTGGAGATACTGCCCGTGTGCCTTACGGAAGTAAATCCAAGGAGACAATCATCCGGTTCTCCCGACAGATCATTCGATTTTTACAGAGTAAAGGTGTAAAGGCTATCGTAATTGCCTGCAACACAGCAAGTGCACTTGCACTGGAGACTGTCCAGCCGGAGTTTGATATACCGATCATTGGTGTGTTAAAACCCGGAGCTAAGGAAGCAGCCCGCGTGACAAAAAATGGAAAAATTGGCGTGATAGCTACTGAAAGTACGATTGAAAGCCAGGTGTATACTGAGGTTATTCATTCGCACAAACCAAATGCACAGGTGCTTGGCAAGCCATGTCCGCTGTTTGTGCCGCTGGTAGAAGAGGGATGGTTAAAGGATCCGGTGACTGTGGAAGTGGCAAACCGCTATCTGGAGCCATTGCTGGAATCCGGCATTGATACGCTGATCATGGGCTGTACCCACTATCCGCTGTTGCGTTCCACACTGCGTCAGATTATGGGAGAAAAAGTAAAGCTGGTAAATCCGGCTTATGAGACAGCCAGAGAACTGAAATCCCTGCTGGAACGGAACGGACTGAACAATGACGGAAAGCAGAGCTACGAAGGACCGATGCATGAGTTTTATGTCAGTGATGCGGCGAACAAGTTTAAGAATTTTGCAAATTCTATTTTGCCATACGGGGTAGATACTACTCAACTGATCCACATTGAAGATTATTAGATAAAAAATAGCGTGATGAAAATTAACATTCATCACGCTATTTTTTCACTTTTTGCCAAGAAATCACGTCGTATTTGCTATCAGACAAAATTATTTCTGACCGGTAAGTTTTGCGAAGAAACCACGTTTCTTTTCCGGTTTTTCCAGTGGTCCACGCACACCGCGGACATCGGAGATGTAAAGACCGCTGACGGAAGCTTTTACTTCTTTTTTCACAGGGATCTGATCATAAATCTGATTGTCTGCGATGAGAACCATGATCTGAGGTCCGACTTTTGCTTTGACAACCGGTATTTTTGTCAGTTTTGCGAACTTCGGAGTCTGATCAATGACCTGCTGTGGCAGACCAGATTCTTTCATACGAAGTTTTTTCTTGTCGATGATCAGCATATTTACCCACTGTGCAGCCTGGTCGATGGCAGCCTGCTGTTCATCACGTTTTTTCATATTTCTTTTTCCTAAGAAATACATAAGAATGAGGGCAGCCACACATACTGCGATAGAAATAATAAGCGTAATAATCTGTGGTGACACGGATATATTTCCTCCTTTATCGGTTTTTGTTCATAGTAAAACTAAGTCTAAGTGATATTGTATCATTGATTATGCGAAAACTCAAGAAAAAAATAGAAGAATCACTTTTCATTTACAGGAAAATATGGTATCTTTAAAGACAGTGATGCCTTTTGAGAGAAGCGCAGACCGGGGGTGGATTTTTGGGGGAAAAGATTCATTCGACAGAAAGGAACAATAATAATGAAAAAGAAACTCGTAATGGTACTAATGGCAGTTATGGTTGCAACTGCTGCACTTGGCGGATGTGGTCAGAAGGGTGCTGGTACAGGAACCAGTGTTTCCGCAGAAGAGGAGCAGGATGTGGAAATTTCCGCAAAGGAACTGCTGAAAGCAACAGACTATAAAGTAGAGAAATATGTAAAGCTGAATGACTATATGAATATGACAGTAGAACTGTCTCAGGATTATTCTGTGACAGATGATGCAATTCAGTCTTATATCGAGTATTTGATGTCTCAGTATCCGTCTTATGAAGTAAGTGACAAGAAGACTGTTGAGAGCGGTGATATCGTAAATATCGACTATGTCGGAAAAGTAGATGGCGAAGAGTTCAGCGGCGGCAGCGCTACAGGACAGCATCTGACCATCGGATCCGGATCTTTTATTGATGGATTCGAGGACGGACTGATTGGAAAAAATGTTGGCGATACCGTAGATCTGAACCTGAAATTCCCGGATGACTATAATAATACAGATCTGGCAGGCAAGGACGTTGTATTTACCGTTACGATCAACAGCATTGATACACAGAAAGAAATGACTTATGATGATCTGACGGATGAATATGTCAGCCAGAATTTTTCAAATCAGGGAATAACAACTGTTGATGGCTTGAAATCTAAAGTAAGCAGCACTTTGGAGCAGCAGGTTTATAGCAATAAAATGTCTGAGATCCAGTCAGGTGTACTTTCCAAACTTCTGGAGGAGTGTGAGGTTACAATTCCGGATGGTTTGTTAGACCAGAGAATTTCCGAGTACAAAGACCGTGTGAATAAAGCGGTAGAAGAGAGCGGAAAGAGCTTTGAAGATTATATGGGAATGACCGAAGATGATTTCAATGATCAGGTAAGTGATTATATAGAGGAGAGTCTGAAACAGGAGCTGATCCTGGAAGCAATCGTAAAAGATCAGAACATCTCTATTTCTGAGAAAAACTTTGAGACATTTGTAGACAGCTATGTTTCCCAGTATGGAATCGCAGACCGTGACACTTTCTATAAAGAGTATGGCGGAGAGGATTATGTAAGATTAAGCTATGCTGAGAATCAGGCACTTTCCAAGGTGATGGACAGCGTAAAGACGACAGTTGCTGACAGTTCCGATTCTTCAGATACCGGAGCAGCTGACAGTTCCGCAGACGCAGAATAAAAAATTAAGTTTGATGTAAAAAATAACAGCTAAGGGGCTGTATATTGGGAGGCAATGATATGGAGTTGACAAACATCCGGGATCTATTCCGGAACAAAGAGACTTATCTTGAGAAAGAAGTATCTATCGGTGGATGGGTTCGTTCCGTTCGAGGATCCAAGACATTTGGATTTATCGTAGTAAATGACGGTACTTTTTTCGAGCCGTTACAGGTAGTTTACGGTGATCATCTGGAAAATTTTGCAGAGATCTCCAAATTAAATGTAGGAGCAGCAATTATTGTGACAGGTAAGCTGGTGGCTACACCGGAAGCAAAGCAGCCGTTTGAAATTCAGGCAGCCAGTGTTGAAATCGAGGGTGCTTCCGCTCCGGACTATCCACTGCAGAAAAAACGTCACAGTTTTGAGTATCTGAGAACAATTTCTCATTTACGCCCGCGGACAAATACTTTCGAGGCAGTATTCAGAGTTCGTTCCCTGATCGCATATGCAATCCACAAATTCTTCCAGGAGCGTGATTTCGTGTATGTACATACACCACTGATCACAGGAAGTGACTGCGAGGGTGCAGGCGAGATGTTCCAGGTTACAACCATGGATTTGAATAATGTACCGAAAAAAGACGATGGAAGCGTTGATTTTACACAGGATTTCTTTGGAAAACCAACCAACCTGACCGTAAGTGGACAGTTAAACGGTGAGACTTATGCGATGGCATTCAAGAATATCTACACCTTTGGACCGACTTTCCGTGCAGAAAA
>CAKRKO010000031.1 GCA_934358495.1 uncultured Eubacterium sp.
GATATGGTTCGTTGGTCAAGCGGTTAAGACGTCGCCCTCTCACGGCGAAAACAGGGGTTCGATTCCCCTACGAACTGCTCTGTTTTTTATAAAACAGCCCAACCCGAAAGATACTGCAGGTAACAGATGTTGCTTGCAGTATTTTTTTGTATGGGTGAAACCCTGTTTTGCGGGTGGCTGAAGTTGCTTCAGCTTAAAATATAAAACTTCCAGTGCCGGTAACAGACCCTTACGGGGTCAAAGCAAACCACCGGCTTAGCCGGTGGTTGTGATTAAAAAAATGATATTATTATAATTTTAATAGTCAGATCATGCGAATATTAGTGCTCTGCAGTTAGCAGGATGCTTTTACATCAAAATCCGGGTTAAATGCATAGAAGTTCTTGGAATTCAACCGGTCAGTCACGAGACGGAGTCCTTCTCCGAAACGCTGGAAATGAACAATTTCCCGTTCCCGCAGAAAACGGATCGGATCACATACTTCCGGATCTTTGACTAGACGCAGAATGTTGTCGTAAGTGGTACGTGCTTTCTGCTCCGCAGCCAAATCTTCAAAGAGATCTGTGATGGCATCGCCTTTTGACTGATATTCGCAAGCATTGTGCGGAATACCGCCGGCAGCCATTGGCCAGAGACCAAGGGTATGATCCACGTAGTAGGTGTCAAATCCGCTTTTCTGAATTTCTTCCGGTGTCAGATCTTGCGTTAACTGACGGACGATGGCACAGATCATTTCCATGTGGGCAAGTTCATTCGCTCGTACATGATGGAAGTGATTATTTTTGCGTGAAAACAGGAGATTACTGGCAGAAAAAGCCTTAATACAGTAAAATAATGCCTGCGCCCAAAGATCACAGGCGCAGGTAGATATCCAGTTCAAAGGGATTGGCAACGAATCGTCCGATACCAGGCTTGGATTCACTGGAATTGTGATATATGATTTTTTCAATGCAGGATTTGAGGAGTAAGTTCATTTCCGATGCTGAAATATCCGTATCTTCAAATTTAGATAGGCAGTCAGAAAATCGGGAAACCCGTTCCTGGTAATCAACTTCCGGTGGCATGGTATCTTTTGCCCGCTGGATGGAAAGCTGCACTTCGCAGATCTGTTCCTGCAGCTTGGCATTTCTGGAAGCATATTCTTCTTTTGTATAAATCCCATCTTCGTAAGCATCTTTCTGACGCAGATCCTTATCCTTTAATTTCACCAGATCCTGTTCCAGATTCCGGATGATATTCTCATGGATCCGGACAATATTCCCATCATCATTCTGTAATTTAATTTCAAAATCATCCACAGTTTTCGATAATATTTCTTTTACACGTTCCACAAAAGCACTATATTGTACCGATTTGGTATGGCAGATACGTTGATTTGGACAGATCATGCTTTCTGACCGGCGGGGAACTTTGCTCCGGTAGTTTGTAAACTGTTTGAATGTCATGGAGCGTCCGCATCCGGCAGTTCCACAATAGACCAGCCCGGCGAACGGGTTTCGCAGTTCATGATCGCGTTTTACCTTTGGAGATTTTCCTCGGCACTCCGCAATAGCATAAAAAGTTTCCTGATCAAGAATGGCAGGATGCTTGCCTGGCACCAGTATGTAGTCTGTTCCGTGGTTGGTAGGGCGGGATTTTACAATCTGGCCATTCTGCATTGTTTTGATTGTTTTAAAATGATTCCAGCGTATCATTCCAATATAAACCGGATTGGATAAAATATCACTGATGGCAGCAGGGGACCAGTGATCAGATTTTAATGGTTTGATTCCAAGAGAATCCAGATGCGCAGCTATCCGTGTGAATCCATTTCCGGCAAGGTAGAGTTGCGCCATCATTCTGACAGCGTCAGCCTGCTCAGGAACGGTTTCAAGCGTGTGTGCGGTATCTTTTCCACTGCCAGTTTTAATCTTGCGATATCCGTAAGGAGCGACGCTTCCGATGTAGTTTCCCTGCTTGACGGATGCCAGCCGCCCACGGTTTAGAATCTTCTTGGTATATTCCAGATAATCATTTCCCCTGGTCAGTTCCATTTCAAAAAACTTCCGGTCGTACTCGTCAGAGAGATCATAAGTTTTCGGTGGAGTAAGGACCAGAGTATTTGTGTACCGGAATGCATTGATAATGCGTCCGCAGTCCTCCAGATCACCACGGGAGAGACGTTGTGGCTCAATGACCAGCACACCTTTGATCTGACCGCTTTCAAGGTATTTCATGACGCTTTGCATAACCGGACGGTCCGCAATGGTTTCACCGGAAACAACTTCCCGGAAAATCCGTTCTTCCGGAATGGTGGATCCGAAAGAGGAGAGAGCATAGTCCTGGAGCTGCCGCTCATGCCGGGCAAGGACTTCTTCCATAGTCATATACGGATCATCTGATCGGGATTTGCGTAGATACATGATAATTTCATTGATAGAGATGTTTGTTTCCTGCATGTCATCATCCTCCTCCTAAGTAAAAATATGTAAAAATGGGTATAAAAATAACAGCCAGCGGGGAACGGGTGTTCCGCTTGCGAAGCTGTTCCGAAGATGATACAATATTTTTGCTAATTGGGAGTATCATTTTCGGATGTTATTCCTTGCCGGTTCCTGTTGGTAGCAGGAGCCGGTTTTTAAATTGACATTTAAAGCATATTTGTTATAATATACTTAACAGGAAAGCTGGAAGGTGAATGCACCTCACCCGCCCGGCGAAAATCAATTTAATTTACGAAAAATAGTCGTCGACTTTCTCAGGGTCTGGACGGCTATTTTTTATGCGTATAACTCAGTATTGCAACAATCAGTACCGCAACGGATACAATCAGCTGTAATTCCTCATATGTACTCATATGCACCACCTCCGACAGGCTCGGACGGGTGCAGCACGTCCTCCAGCTCCCCTGGTAAGTATATTATTTAGTTTTTATTGGTTCCCCCGCCCACCGGGAGCAGGGGAGTGTGATTATTCTGAATCACTTGCCAGATCTGAAGAATCAGAAGAGGAAATAACTTCTCCAGAATCTGCATTTACAAAGTCAACATGTACATTGTCAATAGATGTTCCGTCAAATGCATAGTACATTCCAGACATCATATAAAGACTCATAACAGCTACCGTTTCACTTAAATCAGGTTCAGAATTAGTGGTTGTAATTGTATAGCTGGTAAAATCTGAATTGGCGGTAACATCAGTAATGTTTGGATAGTCTTCTGATTCGACCATTTTAGAAATGGAGCTATTGATGCTGTCGGCGCATTTCTCCATGAGCTGTTTGTGCTGTTTCTTTGTCATTACATAAGTTGCGCTGCCATCATCGTTGAGCGTGACTTTATATCCACCTTCTTTGGCAGAGGCATCAAGTTCTTCCTGTGTCGTTTCTCCAACAAATTCAGCCGGAACTGTTACAGTAACATCAAACACGCCTTTATCAACATCTACATTGCCAATGGCAGCGATGTCAGATGATTCATCGGAAGCAGATGTGTCTTCCGTTTGCGTTACGGATTCTTCTTTTGGAGCAGATGCATTCTGTTGAGCAGCAGATCCGCAACCTGAAAACAAGAATGCTCCAACTAATAACAGTGCTACAATTTTTCTTTTCATAACGTTCTCCTATGTATTAAAAAATTACAGAATATACTGCGAAATAGTTCTTCCAATCTCAACGATATTACTGGATCCAGTGAACTCAAATTTAACTTTTCCAAGGCTGCTGAAATAAAGTTCCAACTCACTATCAAGATCAATCACACCAGCTGTCTCAATAGAAAATGCCTGAATCTTTGAATATGGGAGAGTAGTGAAATCTTTTTTCTTTCCGGTCATACCCTGAACATTGACAGCGATTACCCTTTTGTTTGTAAAGATAACAAAATCTCTGATTGCCTGGTACTCACCGAGAAATTCTTCGCCTGGAACAAAAAGTGGCTTGATTAAGCTTTCGTTGTGGAATTTCTTTGTGTTTTTCAGTTTGATAAAGCTTCCGTTTTTAAAATCGATCATAGTAAAAATCTCCTTTTGTAAAAAATATTTATAAAATGCCGTAGCAAATTACCATAAATTGTAATTGATAGTAATAACAGTGTAAAATTTTTTATCCTTTTTTTAATACAGTCAAACCTGGGATAAAATAGATTATGTAGTTGTCTACCGTGGTGTACACTCCATACTTATCTCTGTAAGCATCCAATGCATCATTCAGAAATTCCTCTGTCACTTCCAGATATTCAGCTACTTCATAGCTGTTCCGGCAACCATTTTTGTAAGCGTCTATGATACCCATCAATCCGACCATCTCATTGTATGCCCACATTCTGGCGCGAAACTCTTGCTTACGATTCTGAACATTTGTTTGATCTAAGATATCTCCAACAGAAGTGCAGTGGTGTCCCAGTTCTTCAGCCAGTACACAGGTCTTTTGTGCGGTTGTTTCAATATCCTGCCGGATAGCAACTTTATTTCCTTTGATGCGTCCATTATTGTATTTTAAAGGTTTCTCTTTTACGATTAGCCCAAGATCAGAGGCTTCCGCTAAAAGAAGTTCATATGAATCCATTGGTTACCTCCTGTTCTGTCTAAAAGTTTTCGTCATCCATAATATCGTTATCAGAAGTGTCAGTGCCTTCTGGAATATTGATATCAGTTCTCTGGTGCGCAGCGTTTAATTCTGGTTGCACTGAGATGGAAATAACATTATCTGTTGATTCTGTAGAACGTTCCCATTCTTTTTCTAATGTAAAATCTACCATCTCTTTTCCGTGATGATCAAGCGCACGGTACTTCTCCAATAAAGTTTTTTCCTCTATATTAACAACAATTTTGTCTATTCTTTTGATTTCATCTTGATAAAGATAATTTGCATCTACGTTCAGAATATCTAAGATTTTAGCAATAGTTGCAATAGTAGGTTCTCTATTTCCACTTTCATATCCAGATAATGTAGATTTTGCAATACCTAATTTTTCCGCAAGCTGTTCTTGGGTTAAGTTCGCACTTGTGCGACTTTCTTTCAATCTATCATTAAATGCCATTACTAAGCCCTCCTTCTTGCTATTTATTATAAACGCAAAATACGGATTAATCAATATAAAAAGTATGCGAAATGAAGAAAAATATATTAAATGATGTTGACAAGTACGCAATATGAGAATATAATAACCACAAGAAATGCGAAATGCATACATGAAAGGAGTGAGAGGATGCAAATTGCGGAATATAACGAGCCAGTAGCAAAAAATATTGCAGAAGTTATAGCAAGTAATGGATTAAAGCAAATATATATTGCGGAAAAAGCTGGCTATAGCCCACAAGAACTTAATGACATGCTTAATGGAAGACGGCTAATTAAGGCAAATGATATAGCTCGCATTTCAACAGCATTAGGAGTTGATGTTAATCGTTTATATGGAATTGAGAAAGGAGAAGGGTAGAGATGCAGATAAATTATGGTTCTTTCATAAGAGAGCAGGCAATAAAAAATCTGCTATCAACACAGGAGAAGATAGCAGAAACAGGAAATGCGAGAGCAATCATTATGCTGACCAAATTTATTTTAAATATTTCTCACCAGTTCGATCAGGAATTGCTGGAGCTGGGGTTTGTAGTAGACGAGAAAAACTTCAAACACCCACCAGATAAAAGTGAGTAAAACATTGCATATTTTATAGCCGGAAGTTTCCGAGGAAATTCCAAGATATGAAAGTAATGTTTTGGGAAGAAAAAGAATCAGATCAATCCAGTAAAGAGGATTAATGCTATCAATCATATTTTTCCGAAATACACCTTCTGCTTCTTCAAACATGTTTAGTGTTGTGGAAGAAAAAGCAGGACGTAAGCTTGGAAACATTGAAAATGCACTTACAGTTGCGTTTGCTATCTGACCATTGCCGATACGTTCAGATACAGGGATTTTTATATCCTTAATGTGAGCTTTTTCAAACAAAGATAGAACCTCTTGCCGATATAGATTCATATTATCGCGTTTTTGCTTCATAAATTCACAAAAATATTGATGCAATTTTTTGATTCGAAGGTAGTGAAGCAAATTTGAAAGAAACTTATATCCAACGATAAATAAAAAGATGATTAAAAAGCGCATATGTTTACACTCCTTTTGGCTAATGCAAGGTGACAAAAGAGATTATATGAGATTTTTAACTGAAATGCAACTAGAGCAATAAATGGATTATTCGCAACAGAAGAAGGGAGTGAGTAGAGATGGCAAGAACAAATAATGAAGTGCCAGTAAACAAAGGTGTTTTGGATTCAGCGGCTAATATGCTGAAACTGGCAATCAAACGGATGACAGAAAAAGATAGCCTAAGTGCTGGTGACACAGAGGCTATCCGAATTCTGACAAATGTGTATGATATTTTGTCTAATCCTGTGAAAGAAAATCATGTATTTCATCAGGAAGATAGCAACGAAAAAAGCAAATGTAAAGCGTAACCAGACAACCCACAAGTACATATCTTCTAAGAAAGGAAGGTGAGAGCATGACATATTCCAAGGTAAAGACATTTAACATTGATGGATGCAAAGTCAGAGTGCATTTCCCAGATCTTCCAGAAGAGGAGAGAGAGAAGCGCAAGAATGCACTGATGAAGGCGGCGGAACGCTTTTTGAAACATGCCGAACGTGTGGAAAAGAAGAAAACTGAGCAGGAGAGTATGCCAGAGGTAAAGGAAGGATAAGACCATGAACAAACTTAAAGTTGCCGGAATCATCATTGCAGCAGTGGCAGCAGTCGCATTTGGATTTCTGTATTTCCGGAAGCCACATACACTTATTGGTGCAATCTTGGCACTGATCGCCGGAGCAGTTGTTGCTTTTGGAATGATGATGGTAGCGGCAAGTGAAGAATTAAATCTGGAGGATACCAAAGATGAAAAATAAGATTGCATTTGGAATGACTGCCTGCGGAGTGCTTGTTGCAGGATTTGGTGCAATGGGACTCGGAACAGAAGGACAAGCCGGATTCATGCTGGCGGTGAAGATCACGGCGGTTGGTCTGGCGATTGCCGGAGCAGGAGTGATTTTGAACAAATTAAAAGAGCGTGGAACCTTCGACAATCACACGCTCTCTCACTAACGGCATAGGTATAAAACCTATGTCTGGAGTATAGCAGACAGGAGATGAAAAGTAAATGGAAAAGGCAAAATTGAAATACATCGAAGAACAGTGCAATCAGATGATTACGGGATTGTATAGGCTGAGACACATTGATAAAGGCAACGGCAGATTACAGCTTAGCCGTATCATTATGGTAAGAAGCGGAATTGAAATTATTGCTGCAGTGTTAAAACGACCGGTAAAAATCACGTGTGATAAGAACGTGTATTTAAAAGAAGTGATCTGTGATGGAGTGTGTTTCAGCCAGATGGGATTTTATCCACAAACAGGTAAATAACTAAATATTTTCCACCGTCCTGTAGTCGGACGCTTTACAGCAACTTATTGACTACTACGACATTATAAACAGATACGTTTGTCAGAATAATTCTCCCTAATGATTATTTTTTACATACCAGCAAGCGTTCGACTACAGGGCGGTGGAAGTGGGAGCAGATATGGATACAGCAATGGATTTATACGGCAGTGATTATGCAGCACACCACATGCAGCATGTAACACTACAGAACAGACAGGCGGAAGCCTGTAGAACAATAGAAAGCGAGAAAAAGGACTATGAATATTTTTGGAATCACAGGACAGTATCTGGAACTTCTCCAGATGGCAGAGGATGAAGCACTGGATCAGGACATGATCAATGACACATTGGAGAGCGTTGATTGGGAGTTTGAGGAGAAAGCCGATGCTTATGCAAAGGTAATGAACTCACTGGATGGAACAGTGGCAGCCATTGACAAAGAGATTGAGCGGCTGTCACAGCACAAAAAAAGAATTTCCAACAACATCAAAGGAATCAAATACAATCTGGAGCGCGCAATGCAGCTTACCGGAAAGACAAAATTCAAGACAGAGCTGTTTAGTTTCAACATTCAGAAGAATCCGTCGGCGGTTGTGATCGACAATGAGGAAGATATTCCAAAAGAGTATTACATCCCGCAGGATCCGAAGCTGGATAAGACAGCGATCAAGAAGTTTTTGAAAGACAACGAAGTATCATGGGCGCATCTGCAGCAGGGTGAATCGCTGCGGATCAGATAGGAGGATGTTATGGCAATTCCAGTATTAATCATTGGCAGATCCGGAACAGGCAAAAGTACAAGCCTTCGGAACTGCGTAGATAACCCTGATTGGAATCTGATTAGGGTATTAAATAAGCCACTTCCATTCAAGGGAAAAATCAATGGATGGAACACAGATAATTATCAGCAGGTCATGAAGTGCCTGATCGCATCAAAGGCAAATAACATTGTCATAGATGATGCCGGGTATCTGATCACAAATATGTTTATGAACGGACACAGCTCAGCCGGCGGCGGAAATGGAGTGTTTACCCTGTACAACCAGATTGGGGATCATTTCTGGAATCTGATTCAGTTTATTTCTGAGAAAGTTCCAGAAAACAAAATCGTGTATGTGATGATGCATGAGGAATCCAATGATCTGGGGGAAATCAAACCGAAGACAATCGGCAGACTGCTGGATGAAAAGGTTTGTATCGAAGGGATGTTTACTGTAGTACTCCGCTGTATTGCAGAGGGCAATAATCATCTGTTTGTGACACAGGCGGCAGACGGAGCAGTAAGCAAGTCCCCGATTGGCATGTTTAGCGACCTGACGATTGATAATGACATTTTACTGGTTGAAAAGGCAATCAGAGAATATTACGAACTTGGAGGTAAGAAAGAAGATGCTGAAACCAAATGATTACGATAACACACAGGCACAGGGCGAATATATCCCGGTGGAACTGGGCGGACATAAGCTGGTCATCAAGCAGGTGACAGAGACCACTTCCAAAACAGGAAAGCCGATGATCGTTGTTTGCTTTGATTTTGCACCGGATGATGTGCAACCGGGATATTTTATGGAGCAGTTCAAAAATGATATCCGTCCGGATAAGAAATGGCCGAATCAGGCAACACAGTACATTTTAACAGAAGATGCCGATGGCAACTGCAGCCGTTCATTCAAAACATTTACCACTTGTGTAGAGCATTCCAATACAGGATTTGCCACAAAATGGGGTGATAACTTCGGTGCGCAGTTCAAAGGTAAAAAGATTGGCGGTGTATTTGGTGAGCAGATGGATTACTACAATGGCAGGGAAATGACAAAACGTGTGATGCGCTGGTTTGTTTCATTGGATAAGGTGGCAACTGCAGTTATTCCGGAAAAGAATGAAACACAGGCATACAAAAACCACATGAGCGGATATGCTGCAGGAGCAACACCGGCAGGTGACGGTTTTATGAACATTCCGGCAGGAATTGATGAAGAACTGCCATTCAATTAAGGCGGTGATCTGGCTTGCAGATTCAGGTAGATACCCGGGAGCATAAAAAAGAGTGGGAACGGGTTCAGAAGCAATTTGACAAAATAGAAAACATACAGTATTTCCGGTCAAAGCTGTATGTTGGTGACTACCAGTCTTTGGATAATCCGAGACTGGTAATTGACCGGAAAAAAGATTTGCAGGAGCTGTGTGGCAATGTTACACAGCAGCATGAAAGATTCAAGGCGGAGCTGATCCGGGCGATGCAGGCAGGAATACAGGTGGTTATATTGGTGGAACATGGCATTGATATCAATTGTTTGGAAGATGTCTATTTCTGGGAAAACCCAAGAAAGCACAGGATTATTTGGCGGACCATTAACGGCCAGAAGGTTAAGACGGTAATCTCAGAGCGTGCCGTTGATGGGAAGCAGCTCTACAAGAGCCTTTGCACCATTCGGGACAGATACAATGTCCGGTTTGAATTTTGTAGCAAGAAAGAAACAGGAAAAGAGATCATCAGAATCCTGAGAGGAGAATAGTCATGGCAAGACCCTTGAAAGAAGGGATTGACTACTTTAGCTTGGATTGCTACATGGATGACAAGATTAAAATGATACAGGCTGAATTTGGCTTAAAAGGATTTGCGATAGTCGTCAAGCTCTGGCAGATGATCTACCGGGAGCATGGTTATTATTGTGAATGGGATAATGATCGTGAACTTCTCTTCAAGTCTGAGGAAGGTTTGGAGAGCGGTTCTAATTTAGTAAAACAGGTGATAGATGTTTGTATCAAGAGAGACATTTTTTCAAAGGAGCTTTTCGAAAAATACCATATCCTTACATCCAGAGGAGTGCAGAAAAGGTATTTAGCCGTAACAGCCAAACGGAAGAAAGCCGAAGTGAAAAAAGAGTACTCTCTGCTTCAAGTCACCCATAAACAGGTTAATGACGGTAAAAACGCAGTTAATGACGGTAAAAACCAAGTTAATGAAGTCGATAATACACAAAGTAAAGTAAAGGAAAGTAAAGTAAATAATAGTGCTCCCGCACCTGCTCCGCCTGTTCCTCCGGAAGACGATGATGAGTGGGAAGATCCAGAAGTGTTGTATCAGAAATGGCTGGAGAAGCAGGAGAAAAAAGAATGAATCGGGATCATGACCAGGAGATTGTTGGAATTAAAGCACAGATTGCCTTGTTGGAAGAATTACAGGCAGATTGCATGGATGCAAAGCTCTGGCATATCTATATGCGGATGATTGATGATCTAAACCAGAAACTAGATGAACTGACAAGAGGTGTTGGAAATGGGAATGTATGAATTTAACCCAAGTGATGCGATGAGATTTGCGCGTTGGTATGGGGCAAGGGTAAGACAGGTAGGTGATGAGCTTCGCTTTGCGGAGTGTCCGTACTGCAAAGGCAGGGGGCATGATAAAGATACGTTTTCTATCAACCTCAATACAGGGCAGTTTAAGTGCCTGAGAGCCGGATGCGGAGTTACCGGCAATATGCTGACATTATCCAGGGATTTTGATTTCAGTCTTGGAAGTGAAGTGGATGAATACTATCGCCCTAAGAGGCAGTACCGGAGCTTTAAGACACCGGCAGAACCAATCAAGCCGAAAGAGCCGGCAGTTGCTTACTTGGAATCACGCGGCATCAGTGGAGCGGTTGCAGAGCAGTACGAGATCACAACCTTGGAAAAGCAGCAGAATATCCTGGCATTCCCATTTTACGATGAAACAGGAAAGCTGAGATTTATCAAGTATCGGAAGACGGACTTCGATAAGTCAAAGGACAAAAACAAAGAGTGGTGTGAAAAAGATTGCCGACCAATCCTGTTTGGAATGAAACAGTGCAATGACAAGTTTGACCGGCTGATCATAACAGAGGGACAGCTTGACAGTCTGAGTGTGGCAACAGCTGGGATTGAGAATGCGGTATCTGTTCCAACCGGAGCAAAAGGGTTTACCTGGGTACCGTACTGCTACAACTGGGTGAGCAAGTTTGAGGAAATCATTGTCTTTGGAGATTTTGAAAAGAATCATATCACACTGCTGGAAGAGGTTGCCAGACGTTTTCCTTGTCGAATAAAGCACGTCAAGGAAGCTGACTATAGGAATTGTAAAGATGCAAATGAAATGCTCCAGAAATACGGTACAGAATGTATCAGACATGCTGTAGAAAATGCCGTATATCTTCCAGTGAATCATGTGCTGCCATTGTCAGAAGTGGAAAACGTAAACATCTACGAATTGGAAAAGGTAAAGAGCGGCATCAGCGAACTGGATAAAATGCTGTACGGTGGTCTCCCGTTTGGAATGGTCTGCGTCATAGCCGGTAAGCGTGGTGATGGAAAATCAACGCTGGCCAGTCAGATTGTTGCCCGTGTCATAGATCAGGGATATGCAGCGTTTACATATTCTGGGGAGCTACCGAATTACCTGTACAAGAGCTGGTTTGATTTTCAAGTAGCTGGCAGGCATCACATCATAGAGAACCAGACAGAGTATGGAACGGTGAACCGATTCATTACAAATGCCAATCAGGAGCTGATCAATGCATGGTATCAGGAAAAGGCATTTATCTACGACAATCGGATCGTTGAAAACGATGAAAAGGAAGACCTGCTCAAAAGCATTGAGCGTTCCATCCAGCAGTACGGTGTCCGGGTGGTCCTGATCGATAACCTTATGACAGCAATGTACATTGATGAGCAGCGTGGCAGTGATCGGTATGAACAGCAAGGACGATTTGTCAGGAATCTGACCAAGCTGGCAATCAAATACAACTGCCTGATTCTTCTGGTAGCGCATCAGAGAAAGAATGGTTATTCCACAGATATCAATGATGAGGTCAGCGGATCCGGTGATATCACGAACCTTGCAGGACTGACGATCGGGTATAACAGGGGAAACAGTGATGAGATTGGAAAGAGCATGAGTGCGGACCAGCGCAAGTTGATTGTGGCGAAGAACCGGTTGTTTGGAAAGATCAATCTGGATGGAATCATTCTGGATTATGATGAACGGTCAAAAAGAATATATGGAGCCGGGGATGATCTGGATTATCAGTATGGATGGGACAAGTCAGATGGATTCTACAGTGCTGATGATGATTCAGATGAGTGCCCGTTTAAGTAGGAGCAAATATTATGCATGAAAAAATACAGGATGTCATGAATACGGCATGGAAGAATTATAAAGATTACCGGAGAAGCGGAGATATGCGGCAGTATACCAAGCAGATGAGCGTATTGGTGGAAAAGTATAAAGACGATCCGCTGCTGCTACAGTTTGCTGAGAATATGGCAATTACCTATGCGCCGGTAATCAATGCGATGGCAGAGGAGGAAAGAAATGAGCAGCAAACTAGTGAGAGAGAAAAAAAATAAGCCACAGTATGTTTGGATGCAGAGCGAAATAGATGCAATGGTGCACCGCGAAGCTTATGACAGGCATGTTGCCGGATATGCAGTAACAATGATGCAGCATGTTTTGGAGATTGGGTTGTGGACGCTGCATGATAAGTTCGGGTTTGGTCGGAAACGATTGGAAAGGGTACAGGGAATCTTCAATGAGTACCTGAAAGAACATTACGAGAAAAAGTTAGATGTGCATGAGTTCCCGATTCTGGTACAGGCAAAAGCCGGTGCAGATGTTGGAGCAGAAGCGAAGAAGTTCTCCCAGAAGTGCCGGATGAATCTGGCAAAGATGGAGTACCCGAAAAATCCGAGAGATCTTAAGGTAAAGTTGATTACGATCACAGATGCATTATCCACAACCTATGCAATGATCTGCACGGAGTTGATTACCAGAGAGAAAATGAGCGGAACAAAGGTATGTAAGTTTCTGGAAGAATGTGCAGCGTTAATAAATGAGTACTTGGATGATGGATGGATCTGCCAGGAAGATATCAGACAGATCTTGGCAGAGGAAACAGATGTAAGGGTTGCGCTTGGATAGGAGAAAAGCAATGTTTAAAGTTGGAAAAAATATAAAATCTGCAAAAGCGGAGCAATAGAACTTAAGGATAAAAGTTGGGTAAAGGCAGTAGTGGAACATGTTCCGGAACATGAGCGGTTTGTGCGCTTCCGGTTACACTTCACAACCTGCTTCGGTGAACACACAAGCTATGTGGAATCATTCACGGTGAATGAGCTGGAGAAGATGATGAAAAGCGGAGAGATGGTGAGAGCCTAGAGCTTGGATAAATCTTGGATAACCTTGGATGAATTAAGACAAGGTGGAAAGGAAAAGTAAATGGAAAATAATGATTTTATGGACAAACGTTTGACAAAGGATGCCGGGGAAGCGTTTTCACCTGCAAGATACAGCTTAAAAAGCGGGAATGATGCCATTATAAGCCCATACAAAACATACGAACTGTTTTTTGAAATTACCTTCATGGTAATTCAGAAACTGGGAGCGTATGAAGATATTGGAACGCCAGATGAATGCCTGGAAGCAATGCGAACAGCCAGAGCATGCCAGGCGCAGTACCTTGATAATATAAAGGATCCGTTGGAACCATTGAAAATTAGTAGTGCGCTAAAAAGTGAACTGTTAAAGTTACAATTTAGAAAGACAGAGAAGCCGGAAAGTATTAGTCCGCTGGACTACACGGTTATTGCAGCACTGAAGGAAGCTCTGGAAAAGAGGTTAGGAGAAGATGAAAGTAATTGGATAGATATCAATGACAGACTTCCAGATCCGGAAGAATATGTGCTGGTGTCATTTGAGAACTTTACACTTCCGGATATCGGAAGGTATGAGATAGATAATGATGGATCCGGAGCATTTTATCCGGGAGATGATGATGCAAGTTATGCAAGATTTGGGATATTTGTCAATGCCTGGATGCCACTGCCGGAAGTATACAGGAGAGAGGAGTAATCATGCGAACAATAGTGGAAACGTCAAAAGGGTATGTGCTGATAGACACCTGCGATACAGCAGATCACGGTTTAGAAACAATGGTATTTCGGTGCGCAGAAGATGGAGAGGTGAAGAACTGGAGCGATCTGGATGCCAGACGATATGCAACAATTCTAGAAGCAATGAAAGGGCACTGGAACATGGTAGAAAAGTGGAGGAACAAATGATTTTAAAATCTGTAAAATTAGAGAACTGGGCGAAGGACCAGAAGCGTGTAACTGTTGGTAGAATCAGAAAAGAGTTCAGCGTGGATGAAGGATTGGCGCAGGATTATTACGATTATCTGAAAGGTGCCGGTATCGTTGGCAGGATGGGGTATGTGAAATATGCCGAGTAAAAAAGTGACGTATAAATGTAACGTTTGTGGAGTCGAATATAGAGATTTTGATACAGCAGAAAAATGTGAAAAAACACACAAAATTCCGATTAAGGTCGATAAAGCAAAATACGAAAAAGACGACACAAAGAAAGAATATCCGGAATCTGTACTTATCCATTTCACAGATGATACGAGTGCACGATATTACAGAAAGGGATAGTAAATCATGAAAAAGACTGATGAACAGTTACAACAGGAAGTAAAAGAGATCCGGCGATTCGTGGATGGAGAGCAATGGATTTCTGTCGATGATAGAGTACCGGAATCATCCGGCACTTACATAGTATGTTGCAAAGAGCAGGAGCTGAAACATGTAACATTTGCAAAGTTCTATAAAAAGCTGGGTTACTGGGAGTTGAAAGGGGCACGAACATTTTGGAAAGTTACGCATTGGATGCCATTGCCAGAGCCACCGAAGGAGGAAACATGCGATTAATTGATATTGAGAAGTTAAGAGGATGTGCAATCATCCGCCCTCATAATGGGCTGGAAGTGAAAGTGATAGAATCTTTCTCAGATAAGATAAAACATCAAGATATACAGACAGCTTATGATGCAGACAAGGTCATTCAAGAGATAGAACAACTCAGAGTGCAGTATTTTCTGACTATAGCCGGTACCGGCGATAAGGCACTGGATGTGGCTTATGAGAAAGTATATCAGGCATTGGAAAGTGCGATGGAGATTGTAAAGGCAGGTGGAAAACATGACAAATAGAGAAAAGTTTGCAGAACAGATTTTGAATATTGTATGTACTGGAACATCTGTAGCTGTTAACAAAACAACGATGGAACCTATGTTATGTCAGCTTGGCGCTTGCAAAGATTGTTATTTTAACACAAAAGGTCCAACTCCTAATTGTTGCTATGAATTTACTATATGGGCGAAAGAAGAATATTCTGAGCCACCTATTGATTGGAGCAAAGTGCCAGTTGATACGCCGATTATGGTTAAGGACGCTGAAAATGCGATATGGCACAAAGGGCACTTTGCGAGAGTGATAGCTAATAAGGTCTGTGCTTGGGTTAATGGCAAAACATCGTGGACAACAAATACTGTAGTTCAATGGAATTATGCAAAACTGGCAGAGGAGAGTGAAACAGAATGATATTTGAAGTAGGAAAATGCTATGAACATACCACAGGATTGAAAATTAGAATTTTGGCAGAAGCAGATACATGTGCTTATGGACACGTACTGATCGCGGAGGACAGCTACGGAAGAATTGTCCCAATCGGAACCGGAGAAGAAGCAACCCTCAATTATACAGAATGTGAGGACTTCATGAAAACCGTGGAGGAGACAGGATCATACGAAGCAGTTGTGATGCCGGCAGAAGAAAATGAGATTGATGTTTCTGAGATGAATCCAGATGCTGTAGAAGTGAAACCGGATGATGTAGAGGCTGAAAAAGACGGAGGACAGCGAGGAAAATGAAACCGATTGCGAGATTTCTGATAGTTCAACTGATACACCAACTAAACAGTTGCACAAAGAGTTGAACAATGGAGACAATCATTGATTACCTTGCAGCAGTCGGTGGTAATCCGGAATGGATCCTGTCATACTTGATATGGCAGCAGATACAGCAAAGTGGCAGCAGGGCAACGCTGCAGGAGAGGAATAAGGGAGGTGATGCCGTTGGAGAAGATGACAAAGGAAAGATTGAAAGCATACCGGAGCAATAAAGCTGAGATACTAGAACTGGATTATGCTCTGCAGAACCGCTGGAAGTCAGATACTATGATTGGGAATGATGTAATATTTGATTACAGCAAAGGTTATCCGATGCCACAATGTGTGGTTGGGTTTGACCAGGAGAAATACGAGCGATTGCAGGACCGTGATCTCAAGCGAAAGAAAGCTCTGGAGCAGGAGTGTAAAGAGGTGGAGCAATTCGTAGATGCGATACCGGACAGTTTGGGGCACCGTATCTTCCGGAAGCTGTTTATCGATGGTAGGAAGCCGGCAACACAGGAGCAGGTTGCCAAGAGTGTACATCTGGATCAGAGCAGAATCAGCAGAAAAATTGATGATATTCTGAAAAACGCATAAAATGCATAAAAAACATATATATAATAATACTTGAGCCAAAGGCGAAAACCGGCGGCTCGATTTTTCCTCTATGAGAATAAACTTAGAAAAAGGCAGTCTGCACAATGTAGGCTGTCATTTTTTCGTATAATATGCTGATAGACGCATGCGAACAAATGTTCTATAATAAACACAAATTCCTCTAGCAGTTAATAAGGTATTGAATATTGTGGAAAAAAGATATACTATCAAATTAAGTTTATTTTCACATAGAGGAGAAAAAAAGTATGGCAAAAAAGATTAAGTTGATCATGTATGGATTAAGCGTAGTAAATGGACAAAATAAGCGTGTTTTATTAAATCATATGCAGAATGGAGACAAGTTTGTAGATGTTGTAGAGTCTTATATTTTAAATAAGCTTAATAATTATTCAACCGATAGTAAAAAGGAAATATTGTTTCAGTTTGACGAGATTTCAAGTGAGGTTGTGTGTAATGAGTTAGGCCAGGAAAAATGCAGAATAGTATATGGCAGAGTGAAAACGGGAGAATATGGAGTAGAATCAGATCTGGTGGATATAGAAACTTATAAAGTAAGTAAACGTTCTGCAAGTCAAGCGGATATGATGCCGTTTGGATTTTGTATTGTTGTTCCAGCAGGGGAAGTAGAACGAGCTGTTATTGTTTTACAAACCACAGGTGTTTTTGGTATGAAGATATCTTTACAGAGTGAGTTAAGGAAGTGCATGGCAGAGTTTTGCCCTGACTATAAATTTCTTATGAATCCTATTGCACCTAAAGAATATTTGGATAAGTATTTAGAACATGGAATTTTAAAGAAAATTCGGATGATAAAATATGAAATTCCAGAAGATGAAGCAGAAAAAATAGGCGTTAATTATGGGGTTCGAGATACAAAAGAAGAAAGAATTATTCATAAACCGACAGGTTTTTTGGAACGTAAGAAACAAGCATTAAAAGAGTGTATTGCTGGTCAAAGAAGTCATACAGATATAGTGGAAATAACAGATTTTAAATATGATGATTTGAAATTGGAATTTTCATTAGAAGGTGTGAATAAGACATTTGATTTGGGAAATATGGATAGTATTGTTATAAGTGAAGATATTACTAAAAAGGTGCAAATGGAAAATGGAAATCCGCTATATACTAGTTTGAAACCACAAATGAAAAATGCGGCATTACCATGTTTGAGAGATATGGGATTGTTAGATGAATAAATGTAAGGAGACCATATGAAGGTATTTTTGGATAATATCATGCAACCGAAGATATGGATGTGGATTATAGTAATTGCAATAATTTTGATTACAAAATTTGTTGTTAAGCTAAAGTATATATCGGTCATGGAAATTATAAAAAATCATTTAGAATGTTTTCGAAATTCAAAGAATAAATTAATGCCTATGCCAATCATAGTTTATGTGTTGCTCCCTTTTATAATGGGAATTGCAACTGGACTGACAGAAAGGATAACAGATAGTACGATAAATATTGTTACAATTATTGTATCGATACTAACGGCCATGTTGTTTACTATGCTGACAATGGTTATAGACATGAATGCAAAGGTAAAGCAAAATAAGAATTATTACAGTAAAGAAGCTAATGTGTCGAAGAAGGCTTTACTAGAGACATACTATACAATCATGTTTGAAATACTTGTAAGCGTTGGCTTATTAATAGCATGTTTTGCAAATTGTTTTTTAAAGAAATATGGCTTGATTTCGAGCGTGATTATATATTCATTAACATATATGCTAATTATAAATTTGCTTATGGTTATAAAGAGAATTTTCCGAGTGATAGATGTTGATATGAAAAAAAAAGATGAATAATGAATGAGGCAGCAGGATTTACCTGCTGTCTTTTTCTATATTACAAAACGACGAATGAGAGGTGAAGGTACATGGCAAGAGCACCAGATCCGCGAATCGAAAAGGCAAAAGCCATGTATCTGGAAGGAGTGAAATTAGTTGAGATTGCAAGTCAACTAAATTTACCGGAAGGGACGGTTCGACGATGGAAGTGTACTCATAAGTGGGATAGCGAACGTTCGGATAAGAAAAGCGAGCGTTCGAATAGAAAAAAAGGCGGACAACCGGGGAATAAAAATGCAACAGGACCGCCAAAGAATAAGAACGCTGAGAAGCATGGCTTCTTTTCAAAATATCTTCCGGAAGAAACACTATCCATTATTCAGGAGATGCCGGAGAATCCATTGGATGTCCTCTGGGATCAGATTCAGATTGCTTATGCTGCTATTATCAGGGCGCAGCAGATCATGTATGTGCGTGATCAGGAAGATGTGACAACAACAAAGATAGCAGAAAGCGAAGGAAATGTATGCTCTGAGAAATGGGAAGTGCAGCAGGCCTGGGATAAACAAGCAAATTTTTTATCTGCTCAGGCCAGAGCGCAGAAAACTCTGGAGGGAATGATCAACCGGTACGAGGATCTATTACATAAGAACTGGGATATGGCAACCGAGGAGCAGAAAGCAAGAGTTGAACAGATTACTGCAAAGACAGAACTACTCAAAGCAAAAGCGCAGCTTGATGATGATACAGAAGTAGTAGACGATGGATTCCTTGAAGCATTAAAGGGAACAGCGGCAGAGGATTGGTCAGATGCGGAAGATTAAACAGTTTTTCAAATTCCAACCATTTTCCAAGAAGCAACGCAAAGTACTGAACTGGTGGACGGAGGATTCGCCGGTAAAGGACTATGACGGAATTATAGCAGATGGCGCAATCAGATCCGGTAAAACAGTGAGCATGTCGTTGTCATTTGTATTGTGGGCGATGTGCAGCTTTAACGGTCAGAATTTTGCTATGTGCGGCAAGACAATTGGTTCGTTCCGAAGAAACGTACTATTCTGGTTGAAATTGATGCTTCGTTCCAGAGGATACCGGGTAACGGATCACCGGGCAGACAATCTGGTGGTTATCTCAAGGGGCAGCGTAGAAAATTATTTTTATATATTTGGTGGAAAAGATGAACGATCACAGGATCTCATCCAGGGAATTACTCTGGCTGGGGTCTTTTTTGATGAAGTGGCATTGATGCCGGGGTCATTTGTGAATCAGGCGACTGGTCGATGCTCTGTGGATGGATCCAAGTATTGGTTCAACTGCAATCCAGATGGTCCATATCACTGGTTCAAACAGAACTGGATAGATAAACGTAAAGAAAAGCATCTATTGTATCTGCATTTTACAATGGATGACAACTTGAGCCTGTCAGAAAAGGTGAAAGCCAGATACCGTAGCATGTACACCGGGGTATTTTACAGACGTTATATTCTTGGACTGTGGGCGATGGCTGAGGGCATCATCTATGACATGTTCAGTGAAGAACGTCATGTGGCAGATCCGGAAACATTCAGTGATTTATTACTTGATGGCAACAGATATGTCAGCTGTGATTACGGTACCCAAAATGCAACGGTGTTTTTGCTTTGGAATCAGGGAACAGATGGCATCTGGTACTGCACACGGGAATATTACTATTCCGGACGTGAAGAAGGTCAGCAGAAGACCGATGCAGAATACGCAGATGATCTGGAAAGCTGGCTGTCTGGGACAGATATCAATGCTGTGATCGTAGATCCGGCAGCAGCATCATTTATTGCTGAATTAACAAAACGCGGCTACAGGGTAATAAAAGCCAAGAATGATGTGGCAGATGGTATCCGTCTGGTAGCAACAAAACTGAACTTGCTGAAAATAGTATTTTCAAACATTTGTCAGGACACGATCAAAGAATTTGCTTCTTATATTTGGGATGAAAAGGCAGCAGAACACGGTGAGGACAAGCCGGTGAAACAGTATGATCATGCCATGGATGCAGTGAGATATTTTGTATATACAATTCTGGGCGAACGTCCACGGTTGAATCGAAAGGTAAAAGGAGGCATATAGCGTGATATATAGATTGGCAGCAGAAAAAACGCTGACAGATGATAAATTGATGGAATTTATCCGAAAACACGATGCAGAATGCGCATTCCGGTTGCAGAAGCTTTGGGATGCATATATGACAGATTATCCGATTTTTCACGAAAAGGAAAAACCTGCGTGGAAGCCGGACAACCGAATTGCTGTCAATTTTGCAAAATACATTGTCGATACGATGAACGGATTCTTCCTAGGAAATCCTATCAAGATTTCAGTAGATGGAGAAGCAGAAGATATAAAAAAATATGTGGAATTTCTTGACCAGTACAATGATCAGGATGATAACAACGCGGAATTGTCAAAATTATGCAGCATATTTGGAAATGGATATGAAATGTATTATGTGGATCCAATCGGAAACGTTGGTATTACATATCTCTCTCCTATGGATGGATTTATGATCTATGATGATTCGGTATTGCAGCGCGAACGGTATTTCGTGAGACTGTATATCGATGATGATCAGGTATTGCATGGAAGTCTATCAGATGATGAGAATGTACGATGGTTTACCATAAAAGGTAAACTTGTGTGGGATGAGGATGAAAAGAAGCATGGGTTTGATGGAGTGCCGGCGACAGAGTATGTAGAAAACCGGGAGCGGATAGGAATTTTCGAACCAGTCTTGACCATGATCAATGCATATAACAAGGCAATCAGTGAAAAAGCCAATGATGTGGATTATTTTGCTGATGCCTATTTGAAAGTTCTGGGAGCGTATCTTGACAAGGAAGATGTAAAACATATTCGCGATGACAGGATCATCAATTTTGATGGAGAGGCTGACAAGTTGAATGTGGATTTTTTGAAGAAGCCAGATGGTGATACGACACAGGAGCATCTGATTGATAGACTGGAAAAACTGATTTTCCATATCAGTATGGTTGCTAATATTTCAGATGAAAATTTTGGGACAAGTTCCGGAATTGCCATGAAATACAAGTTACAGGCGATGCACAATCTTGAAAAGACAAAAGAGCGAAAGTTTACTTCTGGAATGAACCGACGCTATCGTCTGATCTTTTCAAATCCAGTTTCCGGTATGAAAAATGAAGACTGGGTGAAGTTACATTACAAATTCACACCGAATATTCCGGCGAATGTGCTGGAAGAGACGGAGATTGCCGGTAATCTGGATGGAATTGTATCACATGAAACTCAGCTTGGTACATTGTCTATTGTGGATAATGTGCAGGCGGAGATAGATAAGCTTGAGGAAGAACAGAAAAAGAATCAGGATGATGCTGTTATGAGAGGATTGTTCGGAGGTGCAGCAGGTGACATCACAGGAGTACTGGAAAAAGAGGGAAGCGGCTCAGCGAAAGCATAACATTACTGAGGAAAAGGAATATCAGAAACGTATTCAGGAAATCTTCTGGAACATGCAGGATGAGATTACGAAAGAAATCAACGGCTTTTATGTGAAGTATGCCAGAAAAGAGGGAATTACTCTGGCAGAAGCAAAAAAGAAAGTGTCTCAGCTTGATATTGAAGAGTATGCACGAAAAGCTGCAAAGTATGTGAAGGAGAAAGATTTTTCCAAGCAGGCAAATGAGGAGATGCGCCTGTACAATGCCACAATGAAAATAAACCGATTGGAACTGCTGAAAGCAAACATTGGTCTGGAAATGGTATCTGGATTTGATGAACTTCAGCAGTTTTTTGATGAAACGCTTACAAAGCGGGCAATGGATGAGTTTCAGCGGCAGGCTGGAATACTTGGAGTAACGATTCAGGATAATGCAAAAGCAGCAGATGCGCTTGTAAATGCATCATTTCAGAATGCTACATTTTCGGACCGTGTCTGGATGTATCAGGACATGTTGAAAGCAGAATTGGCGAACTTGTTGCAGACAGGATTGATCAGAGGTCAGCATCCAAGGAAACTTGCTATCCATTTGAAAAAACGGTTTGGTGTCAGTCAATACAATGCAGAAAGATTAATGATCACGGAGTTAGCCAGAGTGCAGACGGAAGCACAAAAGCTGTCGTTTGAAAGAAATGATTATGAAGAATATCAGTTTCATGCGCTTGGAACTGCCTGCGGTGCCTGCCGTGCGCTGGATCAGAAACATTTTCTGGTAAAAGATATGATGCCGGGAGATAATGCACCGCCGATGCATCCGCATTGCCGATGCTCTACAAGTGCTTACATGGATAGATCGGCATTTGATAAGTGGCTGGAAGAACAGAAAAGCAGACTTATGTTAAATGAAAAGGCAGCAGTTGTACGATATATAAGTCCGGATTCATATTCACTCAATGATAAGTTGCGAAGAAACGCCAATTCAGAATTGACAGATATTGAAAGAGAATGGATCAAGAATCTGGATGCGGCACTTGAAAAACTACCAAGTTATAAAGGAAATTTAAATCGTTCCGTAACATTTTTGTTTGAAGAGGATGCACAGAAATACTTTGATGAATTTGAGGTAGGAAAAGAGTATATTCCAAAACAATACTTGTCAACGACCAAAAGAGATGTATATAATGAGGATGCACAGGTACAGATTTATATCCAAAATGCGAAAAATGGGAAAGATCTTAGAGGGCTAAATGATATGGAAAATGAAGTGCTTTATCCATACATGACAAAATTTAAGGTAATTAACAAAATCAAAGAGGATGGAAAGTTTTACATACTTTTGGAGGAATTGGAATAATGGCATTAACAGCACGAGAGTGGTTGCTGCTTCCAGAGGATGAGCAACAGCGTAGGAAAAATGAATTATCTCCTCATGAATGTTTCTTATTGAGGACTGAATTGGAGTATATACATTTTTCAGAAGAGGAAAAGAAAAATGTTTCACCTGAGAAAAGAGAAGCATTTCTTCATCCCAAGAAACGTACAGAGGAAGAAAAAGAAGAATTTAATCAGAAATGCAAGGAAATTTTCAAGCGATTGTCAGAAGAAGCAAAGCATAAGTTATAGATATCACTGATCAGAAATGGTTAGTGGTATTTTTATACCCATTTTTAAGAAATAAATAAAAGGTGCCGTATAAACGACACCTGCTACATTTCGTAGCGGGATTCGAACCCGCATCTGATTGTTAGTTAGACAATTGCTTTATCCATTAAGCTATACGTCCTTTTAGTTACCCAAAGGGCATATTTATAGTACTATGTTTTTAAATAAATGTCAAATTGTACTTGGCTTTTGGAAGACATAAATATATAATGCGATTTATGGAAGACAAAAGTGAGGTGATTAGATGTCTCCAAGGACAGGACGGCCAACAGATAATCCGAAAGCCTACAAAATCACTGTCAGACTCGATGAGGAAGCAAATGCAGTTCTTCAGGCGTATTGCGAACAGGAGAGTATTGAAAAGGGTGAGGCAGTAAGAAGAGGATTAAAAAAATTGAAGGCTGAATTAAAAAAATAAGAGCAAGCGGTCAACTTGGCGGAAGACGCTCACTCTTGTTTTGCACCAGAAGTATCTTTCTGATAAATCTATCATATCAGATACAGATACTTCTTTCAAGAACCGTGGAACTTAACCAGAAGGTTGACAACCTCGACAAAAAGATTGAGCAGTTGGAATACGATTTGCCGATCCTTGGTATTGAAATTGATAAAATCACAACAGCGGTGAAAAAGAAAGGTGTACAGTGCCTTGGAGGAAAGAACAGTAATGCCTATCAGGATAAATCACTCCGGGGAAAGGTATACAATGATATTTACCGGGAACTGAAGCGTCAGTTTGGTGTTAGTACATATAAAGCAATCAAACGTAGCCAGTGCGATACGGCAGTTGGAATAATTACCGAATATCAGCTTCCTTATGTACTGGTGGAACAGGTACAGCTTCAAAATGGCCAGTTAGGTTTATGGGGCAGTACAGAAAATTAAATAATTGAGATGGAGAGAGCTTGGGAACAGGCTCTCTTTTATAATTCAGAAAGAAGGTGTTGACTATGAAGAAGCAGGGAAAAAGAGCAGGGTAGAAAGGCGGTGATCCAGAATATCTCCCACCGGCAGGGAATGACCGGAACGACAGGAGGTGGTGCATTTGATTGAAGTGAACGTCCGTGACGATGGTGTGACAATATCAGGGCATGCGGGATATGCGGCATTTGGATATGATATTGTTTGCGCCAGCGCAACGGCATTGGCACAGACACTGATCAAATCTGTGGAGGATCTGACAGAAGATGAAATAAAATACGATATCAGTCCCGGATGGGTTGATATAAAATATGGGAATTTATCAGAAAAGTCAAAAACTCTGGTAGATTCCTTTTTCATTGGCATTCAGTTGATTGTTAATGAATTTCCGGAAAATATTCGGATTGTGTAACTGATGTGACCGGAATGTCGTAAAACTATGGTTCGACGCAATGACCTGGGCTTAAGTGAATGGGTTGGAGCAGAAAGAGGTAACTTATGAAATTTATGAATATGCATTGGAGAGTTCCAATGAGCAACCTGCAGTTATTTGCAGACGGTGGTGGAGATGGCAGCGGATCCGGAGATGGAGACGGTGGTGGAGCTGGCACAGGTTCTGGAGATAACGGCGCATTATCTTTTGATGATTTCTTAAAGGGTGAGGGAAATCAGGCAGAGTTTGACCGCAGAGTACAGAAAGCAGTCAACACAGCAGTGACCAAAGCACAGGAGAAGTGGGAGGCGCTGACCAACGACCAGCTGTCAGAAGCGGAAAAACTGGCTAAGATGACAAAAGAGGAAAAGGCACAGTACCAGAATAAGAAACTGGAAAAGGAACTGGCTGATCTGAAACGTCAGAATGCAATCACAGAGATGGCAAAGACAGCGCGGAAGATGCTGGCTGACGAAGAAATCAATATCCCGGATGAACTTCTGGGACATCTGGTATCTGAAAATGCAGAGGATACCAAAACAGCCGTTGAAGCCTTTGCGAAGATGTACAAGGCAGCAGTGCAGGCGGCAGTGAAAGATGCACTGAAAGGAAATCCACCAAAGGCAGGAAGTGGTGGAAAAGGAAACATGACCAAAGATCAGATTCTGGCAATCACAAATCCTGCGGAGAGACAGCGTTTGATTGCAGAGAATATGGAGTTATTTCAGTAAAGGAGATACAGAGAATGCATAATATTGAAAAATTAGGACTGCAGGTGTTTGCGGCACCAGCAGGTTTAACAGGACAGGACCAGATTCAGGTAAGAGCTAGAGAGATTGACTTTGTCACATCTTTTGGTAAGAATCTGCAGGCATTACTGGATATTCTGGGAATCACCAGAATGATTCGCAAAGAGAACGGATCCGTATTAAAGACAAAGAAAGTAAAAGGTACCTTACAGTCTGGTGACGTTCCGGAAGGTGATGAGATCCCGTTATCTCAGTACACGGTAGAGGAGCAGAACTTCGATACCATTAAAATCGAGAAATACCGTAAAAGTGTTTCTATTGAAGCAATCGCAGAGAGAGGCTATGATGCGGCGGTACAGTCCACAGATGAGGAATTTAAATCTGATCTGACCAATGTAGTATCCGATAGATTCTATGCACAGTTAAAAGCGGGTTCCCTTGTTGGCCATGAATCTACATGGCAGATGGCTTTTGCGATGGCAATCGGAAAGGTTGTAAATAAGTTCCAGGAAATGAAACGTACAGCAACCGGTGTCGCTGTATGGGTAAACACTCTTGATGTGTATAAGTATCTTGGCGCGGCAGATATCACCGTACAGACAGCGTTTGGTTTTAAATACATGAAAAACTTCATGGGTGCAGATGTTGTGTTTATGACATCGCAGATTCCGGAAGGTGTGGTTATTGCAACTCCACTCAACAACATGATTGTATATTATGTTGATCCGGGCGATTCTGAGTTTGTAAAAGCTGGTCTGCAGTATACGACAGATTCCACAACCGGATTCATCGGATTCCATGTACAGGGTACTTATGAAAGAGCTATTTCGGACATGTTCGCTATTATGGGTCTGCGCCTGTTCTGTGAATATTTGGATGCGATTTCCTATATTTCTGTTGGTGGATCTGATACACAGACACTTGGAACTCTCAATGTGACATCTGCAGCAGGTTCAGAGACAGGTAAAACGAAACTTACCGTAAAAGAGCAGCTTATGTCTCCGAAAAACTGCTGGAAGTACAAAGATGCAGCAGCGGCAACTTCTGTGACTTATGGCATGGATGTGAAAGGCTGGTCTAAATGGGATGGTGAATCCGAGATTGCGTCAACAGCAGCTCATCACATTACTTTAGTTGAGTGTGATCAGAACTATAAGGCAGTTCGTTCCGGAGATGTTACCGTTACTGTAAATGCAGGAGCGTAGGAGGCTGCCAATGTATAAAGTAATCAAATATTTTACAGATCTGCATGATGCGGATCATGAATACCATCCGGGGGATACATTTCCCCGGAAAGGTGTAAAAGTGACAAATGCAAGACTTGAGGAGCTTGCCGGAGAGAAAAACAAACAGGGAGCATTCCTGTAATTCAGAAATAACGTCAATTGAATAAAAAGAAACCTCGAAGTACAATTAAGGTGTTCATCT
>CAKRKO010000032.1 GCA_934358495.1 uncultured Eubacterium sp.
AATAAGAATAGATTGGAGAAAGATATGGCTTCAAGTAAAGAATATTTAACCTTTATATTGGAACAGTTATCCGATTTAGAGGGAATTTCATACCGTGCGATGATGGGAGAGTATATCATCTATTATCGTGAGAAAATTGTTGGCGGTATATATGACGATAGGTTGCTTGTAAAACCTGTAAAATCTGCTGTTTCACTTATGCCTAATGCAATTTATGAGTTGCCCTATGATGGAGCAAAAGAGATGTTGTTGGTTGATAATGTTGATAACAAAGATTTCCTGACAAGATTGTTTGTCGCTATGTATGATGAACTTCCTGCACAAAAAAAGAAGAAGTCATAAAATCGGTATTTACGGAGGGAATATCATGAAAGTATCAGATGTCATATGTAAATGGTACATATGGGCTGTGGTTGGATATGTTATTGGAATAAAATTGAATGATACATTAGGGGGAGTTGCCGGTTTGGTAATTGCTGGTGGTATAGGATGGTATATACAAAAAAATCATAGTAAAAAGGATGATTGATAACTTCCTGTTTGTGAGGAGAATACATAATGAATAGACAATCAAAAGAACCAGAATATATCATCTGCCCTCGCTGCAACGAAGAAGTTTTCAAAGATGCCATCACCTGCCCATTCTGCAACTTTGGCATTTTGGCCTGGCTTGACGAAGCGATTGATGAAAATTGTAACTCTAAAAAACAGAGAACCTAAATGAGGAATAACAAATGAACTATCCATCATCCCACACCGCCTGTCCGGATCCGAACCAATCACGACTGAAACCGGTAAACAAGTGTCTGACCTGAACAGCTTCTGGAGTTGGGCTTATTCCAACATTATGGATAATGCAGAACGTGGCGCTTTAGCGGAATACCTTGTTGCCTACGCGCTTGGGGTGGCTGACAACATCCGTGTCAACTGGGACAAGTACGACCTGCTCTCCCCGGAAGGCATTGCCGTCGAAGTGAAATCATCCGGTTATCTGCAGAGTTGGGACCAGGAAAAATTGTCCGCATTAAGTTTCGGCATCCAACCGACCTTCGGTTGGGACAGCACAACCAATACATATTCCCAAGAACTGACACGTCAGTCCGATATCTACGTCTTCTGTGTCCATAAGCACACAGACCAGGATACTGTAAATCCCCTGGATATTGCACAATGGGATTTTTACCTGCTACCGACCAAAGTATTGAATGCAAAAGCCTGCGCACAGAAACGTGCCAATCTGCCGTCACTCATCAAAATGGGGGCAGAGAAATGTGACTTCGAACACATTCACGCTAGAATCGTGGAACTGATACAGAAAGAAAAATAGAAACACCACTGCTATCCGTTCGCGGCAGATCTGCTGCCGGATGAGATATATGTGATAAGAGTAGATATTCCGTCCGAACCGTCCGAATTGAATATGCAAAAGCAATACCCGGAAGTGTAATTACCTCCGGGTATTTTTCATATCTCTATTTTGTTTCCGCATATTCTCTCAACGGTATCACCGGTATATCCACGCATTCACCTTCCCACTCATCAATCAGCGACATTCCCTTTTCTTCTGTCAGGTGTTGCATACCACTTAACTCTATACCGTTTTCTCCATACAGCCATGGGGAATCCGGATAATCGTCGTGGTCATACACCAATTCTTTGACGGTTTCTAAAGATTCTCCACCATTCCATACCTGTTTTTCCCAGGAAGTCAGTCCAGCTCCGCCGGATCCAGTCAGCAGCAGGCTGTTATCCGGACAAAGATAATACCGGTTGCGTTCCCAGGAAGTTGCCAGGTGGATAATTTCTCCATTAACACTTGCATATACATCATAGGCAATGTCCGGCCATTCTTCATAGGCGGGCCTTGTTGTACCCATAATCAACTCCGGTGTCCCGTCACTGTTCAAGTCGCAGAAATAATACCCAACGTCATCCAGTCCCATCGCTCCATCGGTGTTATGCCAGAACATGTAGCTTTCTTCTCCGTTTTCATCCCAACCATTGGTTGCATAATCACAAAACTGGTCAAGCACTTCCTTATACAGTTGTCGGCCCGCAGCATCCATATCGATTTCAGTGGTTGTATTCTCTCCATCGTTCTTTTGCTCTCCGGACGGATCCGTTCCACCCTCCGGTGCATCTTCACTGCTGTCAACAGAACCTTCCGCTTCATACACGCTGCCGCCCTGTTCACTGGAAGCAGAACTGCCAGACTGCAGCGGTTCTTTTGTTCCGCATCCGGCGATTGTGGCAACTGAAACACTTATAGCCAGCAAACCCGTTATTATTTGTTTTCGCATGATTTTCCCCGCACATTTTTCTTTTTTTAAATTCTTTGAAACATCTGTATCTATTGTAACACGTTGGAAATGCTATGCCTATATGATTTTGTGATGTCGGCCGGGTAAATGAAGAAATCGTGGATGCGAAAGGCTCCGTCCGAACCGTCCGAAAGAAAATACACAAAAGGTATAGAACATCAGTTCTCTTTTATGATATAATATGCACATCAAAGGGGCAACGTTATGACAAAGAAAGACTGACCAGAAAGGAGCAACGATGTGATGGAAAAACAAAGTGTATTTATAGCAATCGATTTGAAATCATTTTATGCTTCCGTGGAATGCCGGGAACGCGGCCGTGACCCGTTGACCACCAACCTGGTCGTTGCTGACAAAAGCCGGACAGAAAAGACCATCTGCCTTGCCGTGTCGCCATCCCTGAAAAGTTTTGGCATCTCTGGACGTGCCCGTCTGTTTGAGGTCGTACAAAAGGTTCGCGAGGTGAATGCAAAGCGACGCTATTATGCACCCAAACATCAGTTCGTCGCTTCATCGGATGATATCACGAAGCTGAATGCCGACCCATCTCTGGAGTTGGATTATATTATTGCTCTGCCTCAGATGGCTTTATATATGGATTACAGTACAAGGATTTACAACATCTATCTGAAGTATATTGCTCCGGAGGATATCCACACCTATTCCATTGATGAGGTGTTTGTCGACGCCACTCATTACCTAAGTACGTACCACATGACCGCGCATGAACTGGCAATGACCATGATACATGACGTGTTGAAAGAAACCGGTATCACCGCTACTGCCGGTATCGGGACAAATCTGTATCTGTGCAAGATTGCGATGGATATTGTGGCAAAACATATTGAGCCGGATGCAAACGGAGTGCGTATTGCAGAACTGGATGAACTATCATATCGGAAGCAACTGTGGGGGCACCGGCCGCTCACTGATTTTTGGCGGGTTGGGCGTGGCTATGCAAAGAAATTGGAATCTTATGGCCTTTACACTATGGGTGATGTCGCCAGATGCTCTATCGGTAAACCGATGGATGCATATAACGAAGACCTGCTATATAAGCTATTTGGCATCAATGCAGAACTGCTCATTGACCATGCCTGGGGATATGAACCCTGTCCGATGAAACTTGTGAAAGCATACAAACCAGAAAACAATAGCGTCAGTTCCGGGCAGGTGCTGCACTGCCCTTGTGATTTTGAGCAAACAAAACTCATTGTCAAGGAAATGGCAGACCTGATGGTACTTGACCTAGTGGATAAAGGTGTGGTCACAGACCAGCTTGTATTGACCATAGGATATGATATCGAGAACCTTACAGATCCGAACCGCCGTCGGAACTACCACGGACCTATTGTGACAGACCATTATGGCCGACAAATACCAAAATATGCACACGGAACAACGAACCTGAAGAAGCCGACCTCTTCCACAATGATTATCATGGATGCTGTTGTGGCACTCTTCGATAGAATCGTAGCCCCGTCGCTTCTGATAAGGAGGATTACGCTTACAGCAAACCGTCTGGTGGATGAATCCTCAGTAAAAGACACAGAAAGTTTTGAACAGCTGAACTTATTCACGGACTACATCGCCAAGGAGAAGGAACAGGCCCAAGAAAAAGCTGCTCTGGACCGGGAAAAGAAAATGCAGCATACCATGCTGGACATCAAGAAGAAATTCGGAAAGAACGCCATCCTGAAAGGAATGAACTTACAGGAAGGCGCAACTGCCCGTGACCGGAATGAACAGATTGGCGGACATAAGGCTTAACCGAAAGATAGAGGTGGATACGAATACGACATCGAAGTTGTTAACCACTGCCACATACGGACAACCTCTGCTATCTCACTAGCAAGAAAGGAAACATTCTCATGGACAATAAGGAAACACATCGGTATGACGATATCATCAATCTGCCTCACCCGACTTCAAAAACACATCCGCGAATGCCGATGTATAACCGCGCAGCACAGTTTTCACCGTTTGCAGCACTTACCGGACACGAAGCCGCTATCGCAGAAACCGCCAGACGGACGGATGAAAAGCATCAGTTGAGTGAAGATACGATTGCTGAACTAAACGAAAAGCTGAATCTGATAGCGGAGACACTTGGGACCAAGCAGGCGGTGACAATAACCTATTTTGTTCCGGACCTGAAAAAGTCAGGCGGCTCCTATGTCACCTGCACCGGAGTAGTCAGAAAAATCGATACCTATGCCCGTGCTCTCATCATGGAAGATAATACAATTATCGAAGTGGGACAGATAAGTGATATTCAGGGAAGAATGTTCGGAGTGGATTACTCATAAAGCTTACCAAACCTGTGATATCTATCTCGAAGTAAATGAAAAGGAATTAAAAAAAAGACTTATATTCTTTGCGACTGTCTTTTCTCACGAAGCATTTATATCAAAATTCCATTGCAGTGATCCACTTCATGCTGCACGATCTGTGCCATCCATCCAGATAATATCTGACGCTGTTTTTTCCATGAGAAATCCTGATATTCTACTTCAATATTTTCATATCTTGTTGTTTTACGAATACCGCTTAACGATAAACAACCTTCCTCCGTTTCATAAGCTCCACTTTTTGAAACAATAATCGGATTAAACATAACGACATCGAAAATTCCCATATTTACAATAATGATACTCTTTTTTACTCCGATCATATTTGCTGCCATTCCAACGCAGCCTTCCCGATGTGCCTTCAATGTATCCTGCAGGTCTTTTCCAACCTGCAAATCTGCCTTGGTTGCCGGTGCTGATTTCTGTGCTAAAAACAACGGATCATGCATAATTTGTTGTACCATAATTCTTTGCTCTCTTTCTGTTATTTTTTGACTGTTTGACAAGTTTCTAAAATAGTATACTATACCAAGTTTTTAGTAAATACTACAATACATTTTCGATATTGTTTTGTATTGTAGTATCCCGCAACTTTGTTGTCTAGTCTAAGTTATCCAGTCCATCCCTATATACCCGATTCATTGTGGCCTGAGCATGCTCCATCTCTTTTTTCTGAATGATTGCATTTCGATCACTCAATATAGCCAGCATTTCATCTACCACATCCTCCGGTCGCGGATCTGAAATACGATACAAATATCCAAGCATTCGCGTCGCTGTGTAATCTGTATTCATCTGTTTGTATGCAATTTCTCTACAAAAATCATCTGGATAGCCTTTTCTCTGTAAGACACGATATAATTCATCTGTTCGTTTTTCTGACATTTTTATCTCCATTCATTACTCAGTTATGTTTTTTTATATATTTCCGCTATTTAAACTTTTAGTGAATCATTTTTCACTTTATTTACTATAATATACTATTCCACATACCATTTTTGCTGCATCTTATAAAGTTGATAGTATTCACCTTTCTTTGCCAGTAATTCATTGTGATTGCCAATCTCCACAACTTTTCCACTTTTCATCACAATGATCTTGTCAACTTCCCGACAAATTCCAATTCTATGTGAAACAATAATAGCTGTTTTTTCCTTTGCAATCTTCAAAAACATCTTCAATATCGTTGTTTCCATAATTGGATCTAAGGCAGCAGTTGGCTCATCCAGAACAATCATACTGCTGTTTTTGAACATACCGCGTGCAATCGCAAGTTTCTGCCATTGACCGATAGAAAGATCTCTACCATCAAATTCACTGCCCAATAACATGTCGAGCGCTTCCTTGCTTGAAAACTCCGGTAAATCCATCTGTTTTAAAAGTTCCTGTATTTTATCGGTATTATCCAAATGTTTCCAGTCGCTGATAGCGATATTTTCTCTCAACGTCATTTCATATTTCACAAAATCCTGACTTACAATAGAGACATTTCGATAAAATCCTACCGGGTGAAAATTGTTAATATTTTGTACGCCATATAATATCTCGCCCTTTTGTGTTTTATATAAACCAGTCAGTAGTTTTACCAGCGTCGTTTTACCACTTCCATTATTTCCTACTATAGCAATAGATTCATTCTTTTTTATATCAAGTGAGATATTGGAAATTGCCAGGTAATCTGTGTTCGGATAAGAAAAACTTATATTTTTAACATTTATCTTATCAAAATTGGAATCAAATTTTTCTCTTCCACGCACATCTTCATCAATATCAATAAAGTCATAATAATCTCTTACAAATGCCGCACATTCCGGAAGCCGCCCAAGACTGATCAGAAAATACTTTGCTGCCAACTGAAAAGATGAGAATGCCATAAGAGAAGCAGCCAGCATACCGAAATCTAACTTATGATTCAACAAAAGTAAAATTGCAATGATGATACTGAGCATATAACCGCATTTGCATAAAATCTCACATAATGAAAAGCTGCGAATATCCCGCTTCTTGAAATCCCATAATTCCTGATTCATTTCATCTCTGGTTTGGTATAATTTTTCTTCAATATAAGATTCAATTCCAAAGATACGAAGTTCCTTTACCACTCTTTTATCTCCAAATAAATGGTACAGATAGTTTCGTCTTCGTTCACCTGCTGCCTGATACTTTTTTAATTCATAAAATTCCTTTCCGCGGATCAATCGAACGATAAAGTACGGAATCACACTCAGCAATGATACCAACGCCAAAAGTGGACTAAATCTGGCTAATATAGATAACGTACTTCCTACTTTTAAAATTTCTGCCAGAATATTGAATATCGACAGGCTTAAATCGGAAAATCTGCTTTGTTCAATGCAGTCCTTCGCCCGTTTCAGTCGATTATTAATTTCTGCATCTTCATACTGAATTAAGGACAAACGTCCGCTTTTTTCACCCAGTTCTATTCCAAGCTTCATTCCAATCCTGGAATCAATTTTTACCATACAGGCATAAAATACACTGTTTGCCACCTCTGACGCAACAAATACACCCCATATGACACCTAAAGATACCATACTTATTTTTAAATCTTTCATATACACATGATTTAAAAATACGGATAGCAGCCACGTATTGACAGCTATCAGAACCGATTGCAACATCATACAGATAATCTGCATAATAAGTGGCTGTGGTACAATCCTGCGTATATCTTTTAATGAGCGAAATAACAATTTTCTCATTTTCTATCCCCCATATATGTATGCTTCAAACATAACGCATGTGGAAAATCTGATACGTAATTTCTGTTCAACGCAAATTGCAATATTTTATCTCAGAATCACAATTTCCACACTATGCTGTATACCACTCTGCCTGTTTACAAAATAATGTATAATATTCTCCCTGACTTTTCATCAAATCATCATGATTTCCCTGTTCTATAATATTTCCATGTTTCAATACCAGAATATGATCTGCCATCTTAGCACTGATCAGACGATGCGAAATCATCAAACTTCCTCTGGACTTCATGAGCGAATAGAACAACTGATACATTTTATATTCTGAAACAGGGTCCATAGAAGCAGTTGGCTCATCCAGAATCGTATATGTTGTATCTGTCAGAAAAAGTCTGCTGACTACTAATCTTTGCCACTGACCTTTTGACAGATCAATACCGCCTTTTTCCAGTTTACCCAAAGGCTTGTCCAAACCTATATTTTTAACAGCCTTTAGATTCACCAATTCCAACGCTTCCTCTAATTTATCATCATGTTTCAGTTCACATAAATTTCCAAATGCTATATTCTCCCGAATTGTCAATTCATACTGATAAAAATCTTGAAATACAACTTTTATTAATTTGCCAATTTCCTGACTGCTCAATTCATTTAAATCATGATCATCTATCAGGATACGTCCTTTTGTCGGTCGATAAAATCCACATAACAATTTAATAATCGTTGTTTTTCCAGAACCGTTTTCACCTACGATTGCGGTACTTTGCGACAGATCAATTTCAAAATTCGCATCATGCAAAACTTCTTTCTCTGAATTTGGATAGGAAAAGCAGACATCTTCAAACCGAATAAAATGAATCGGAGCTTCAATATGTCCCATTCTTGGTTCCGTATTTTTTAATTCAAAGAAGGAACTTATGTAAGATACCTCTTTGATTTCTTTTGAAAAATCACCAAATGTTTCCAGCAGATTGGTGATGGTATCAACAATGCTTAATGTTGTATTGAACAATGCAATAAACAATCCTACAGAAATATGCCCTGTCATTACACTGTGAATCAATATTCCTGTGCAACCTATATACCACAAAGCAGCAAACAGGCTCTTTTTTAACAAAGCCTTTTCAACCTTCTGTAATGTTGCATCTTTTTCTTTCAACATTTTGTCACTCTGTTTTTTCCACAGAGATTTAATATAATCAGTTGCCTGATAAATAATTAATTCTATGAGACTTATTTTGCTTGTAAGGAGTCGCTCATAATAAGCAACTTTTCGTTCATCCATTGTCTGACGTTCGTACAGTTCAAACCATAAACTTCCTGCTTTATAATTTTCATATAGCATTGGAATCAAAAACAATATAAAAATAACAATCAGAAGATTCGATGCCTGCCGGAAAAGCAGAAGTAAACCAGTTAATGAGACCACTATTTTTACAATTTCAACTGTCTTCCAATAAATTATCTTTATCTTTTCTCCCGGATTTTTTGAAATCCTTGAAATGATATCGTAAGTTGCACTTTTTTCATAACAACTATAGTCCAGATTTTTATATTTCTGTATGATATCCCGTTCCAGACCATCTGTCATCCTCATATCAAACCGAATTTCTATATAATTATCAAAACTTGTCAAAATCACATCCAAAAACAATGCGGCAACAAACATTACAAAATCTAAATATATTCCAGTCGTAAATTGTCTCTGCCGCAACAGATTCAAACTATTATCTATGATTCTCTGGAAAAGTATCGTATTGATTGGCACAAGTACAGCTAACAAGACGGCATTTAGTAATTTTATGCCACCCCATATTCGGTTATATTTCCATAACATACTCAGTATATCTTTAATCTGTTTTTTCATAGTTTCGCTTTTTCCCATAATTGTTTCTAACCAGATAAAAATATTCTACCATATACCAAGTAGAAGATACACTATTAATTACTCCCAATTCTGTTGTATGCTCATCCTCCCTATGCTATAATTTATCAAGAGAATTTCCTTTTAAAAACCAGGAGTGATACTTTCATATACTAATAGTCAAACGCAAAATGGATGGTTATAAAATGAGATGGATATATGAACTTATGTGGTTGTGGCAATCAATTGGTATTATTCTTTTGATTCTTGCTATATTTGAATGCTGTGCTGCTTTGATTTTTAAATTACTGAAAAAACGTTATAATTTACATATGGCTATCTGTATTGCTATTGCTGCCTTTATTATAGCAGTTATTTTTATCTTGCGACTTGCAGGAACACCTATGCCACTGTAATCTGGAAGTTTGATACGAATAACATCTTCTTTTCAGAATCATTGTGCTTTACACTTATAGAAGTGAAAGTATTCTCGACTGCACAAAAAAATAGGGCGACAATATACGTGACGTATGATATGATGATTAAAATAGATGGTAGTTTTTCTACCAGACACTAAGGGGGGGGTAAATTTATATGGGAAACAAAGTAACATTTCGAAACGCTGAAAGGAAAGACACTGGACTGATTCTTCAATTTGTGAAAGAGCTTGCAGATTATGAAAATATGTCGGATGAAGTAATTGCTGATGAATCTATCCTTGAAACATGGATTTTTGACAAACAGAAAGCAGAGGTTATTTTCGCCATGGAAGATGGAAAAGAAGTTGGTTTTGCACTGTTTTTTCATAACTTTTCTACTTTTCTGGGTCGTGCAGGTCTTTATTTGGAAGATTTATTTGTAAAGCAAGAATACCGTGGAAAGGGATATGGCAAAGCACTTCTGAAAAAATTAGCATCTATTGCTGTCGAGCGTGGCTGTGGACGATTTGAATGGGTATGCCTCGATTGGAACAAACCTAGTATCGATTTCTATCTTTCTCTTGATGCAGAACCTCAGGCAGATTGGACGATTTATCGTATGACCGGTGACACCCTCACCAATTTTGCCGAATCCTGATTGCATGCAACAAGCTGCACCCAGGAACCTGAAGGAGAAAATATCCATCTATCATCCTTGTGGCGCATCTACAGCAGAGAGGTAACAAATACCTCTCTGTTTTTATTTGGTTACGATTAAATCAAAATTCCATTTATATGTTTCTGCTATTTCAGATTTTAGTGTGTTATTTTTATTTTCGCTCTATCACCCAAATATCCTTTCCGGAAAATGCAAAACCTATTTTATAAATCTTTTCTTCCGGAGTGCCTGCTGCCAGCAGATCCGTTTCATATGCTTTTTCCTCAATCTGCAACAATGCGTTTTCTGCTGTAGCAGCCAGTGATTTTTCATTCCTGCTGTCATGTATCTTAAATTCCATAATAAATGCATCATCCTCTTTGGTGATCGGAAACATTGCAATATCATATCGGCCACGTCCACTTTCCCGATTTGAACGAATATGATATCTGTCACGCAACGACACGATCAGCCCCAGAACAAGTCCATGGTAAAAATTTTCCGGTACACGGTCAGAAGGTTGTTTTCCTGTATCAAAATAACTCATTGATGAATACGCAATCTCCGTAAGAATATCACTCATCTTCTCCATCTGATGGTCTAATAATGCCGTTACAAATTCATTGTAAATTGCATTACCATTCTTAAACATTTCAAGAATTTCATATCGAAACATATCCATTACTTCTTGATTTGTCACCGACACATCACACTCCGTCAGTTCGCCATGCTTTTTGACATTGTCAGCTTTAATATAACCGACAGCTAACAGAAGAGACCATAAGCTGTTTTCATCACCATCCAGATATCGAAAGGTGATATTTTCATTAATTTCTTTATGTATCACTTCCCCTGACATAAGCAGTTCGATTTCATACTTACTGCGTACTGGATGTTTGCGGATAACATCACGGATCAGTTCATTACTGCTCGTATTTGTCCAATAAGATACTAATTCACCATTTCGAAGATAATTACAGATGGACCATGGATTATAAATATCTTTTCTTCCTCCGATGATAAATCCATTATACATAGATTTAATCTTGGATATAGACATTATATTCTGACATTTCAAAGCATCAGATACTTCCTTCTCTGTGAATCCGAAACTGTCATCATATGCTTTACATGTTACCGTATCTACTTCAATATTGTTCATATCAGAAAATAAAGAGTTTTTCGTTACTCTTGTAATACCGGTAATGATTGCTCTGTCGTAGTAAGGATTTTCCTTAAATGCACAGTGAAACAGCTGGCGGCAGGTTCCAATCATTTCATTCCAATATCCGTCTGTATAGGCCTCAAGTAACGGTGTATCATATTCATCCAGAAGAATGACTGGTAAAGTGTCATAATGTATAGACAGAAGTCTGCACAGACGAGGGATGGCTACTTCTGCCTGATCTATATCTCCTTTACGAAACATTTCACGCAAAGAACGATATTCTTCCCTGTCATCTTCACTCAACTTGTCACTTTTCAATAATTCACCATGTGCATCATACATCATAAAGAATGAATTACTGATTCCTTTCATTGCCTGGTTATAATTAGCACCTTTACAACTACCAAAGCTGACAGAAACCGTTGGTATTTTTCCATACCATTTCCGAATGCGACTTTTTCTCCATACATTCAATTTTTCAAAATACTCCGGATGACCAGATAATCTTGGATCCAGGAAATATTCAACGGTGCTGATCATTGTTGTTTTTCCAAAGCGCCTTGGGCGTGTAATAAGGGTTACTTTCGCTTCACTGATCATCCATTCTGAAATAAACTGCGTTTTGTCCACATAAAACTGTTTCCCACAGGCAAATTCACGAAAACTTTGACTTCCACATCCAACTTTTTCATCCAAATAAGGATTCCACATTAAAATATCCTTTATTTTATCCAAATATGCCATCAGACGCTGTCTTTGTTCCAGTAATTTTTTTCGTTCATCGAAGGCTTCCAGAACATATTCCCGCTCAGATAATTTTACATAATAACTAACGGACTTTCCACTAATCGTTTTCTGGATATAAGGCTGCTTTTTACCATTGATATTTTTATAAGTTAAAGTGCCTTTTGGCAACTGTTCCAAACGATCATCTATTTTCGCAATCTGTTCCTTTGGGCTGCTCATAAATAATTCTCCTCCCCTCGTTCCCCCTCTAAATTACAACTGGACATATTTATTTTTTATTATATAACCATTCATAACCATTGTAAACCATGTTATGTATCCTTTTTACGTATGCTATAATCTTCTATAACAACGTATGTTGATCTATGTATTGGAGGAAAACAAAAATGACAGAAACAGAACGTATGAAACAGGGGCATATCTGGGAAGACGATGACAATATTCGTAATCCGCTTTCGCTACTTGTTCATGAACGCAGTCACTTTGTGACTGCGTTCAAATTATCTGAAATCAGGATATGATGAGCGCAAGAGAGCCATAGGGAATTTGCTCACTATTGGCGAACGGCGAATGTTGATCATAAGAGCTGCATAAGCAGCGACAAGCACCATAGGTGCGACTTATGATATGATGAAATTTCCTGTTGCAAAATCCACATCCAGCTGTGCGGATACATCCGAATTATTCCAGCGAATCATTAATTTCTGTTCTTCTGCCTGGACCTGAATATCCGCATCTTCGGTAAATGCCTTACAGGTACTGCGGAACCGTAACAGTTCCAATTGTTTTTGCACAACCTCTGTCTGAAGCGCCTGTTCAATCTGTGTGTCTGTTAAATTCGTACGGTTAATTTCCTTATGTCCGCCTTCACCAGCTCTTTTTACTGCCTCATGATTGTTTTTTCCGGCAAACAGATCTAAATACCATATTTGTGGTTTTCCAGGCATAAACATCTGGATAGCTCTTGCCAACAAAAGTTTTTGTTCTGATTCTCCCAATGCACTGAAATAAGTTGCATTTACCTGATAGTACACATTTTTCTGACCATGGAGATTTTTCACCATACCACCTCGATCTACAATCAATGTAATCAGTTTTTGAATATCTTCTTCCGGAAGAATTCCTTTCAGATCGAGTAATGGAATTCCATCATGGCATCCAAGCATATTCACGGTTTGAATCTTTTTGTCTACCAGTTCCTTTACCCAGTTTGCCAGATACTTACTTCGTTTATTTTCAATCGCATCGATCACCAGACCTGGGAGAAAGAAATCATAGGTCATATATCCTTTCTCTGCTACCTTCTGATAAATATGTTCCTCATATGCTGCATGAATTTCCGGCAATAAAGTCAGACCATAAGGTTGTGCATTCATCTGAATCTGTTCCAGTAAATCCCATGTTTCCGGCTCATTGAGAAAATTCTTTCTTCCAGGTGCTTTCGGTGCATAGGCAAAAGCATCCAGTCGCACAATACTTGCCCCATAAGATGCAATTTTAGCAAGAGTTTCCCTGTAAAATGTCCATACTTCAGGAGATTGGATGTTCAGATCCATCTGTCCAAGATACTGAGGATAATGTTCTTCCTGATAAAATGTATTCCAGTAAGGGTGTTTTGTTCCATCCGGAAACTGTACCATCAGGATCGGAAGTCCTGGTTTTCGAAAGAACATGTCTTTGATGTATGTCTCGTCTGGTTGAATATAGCCCTGTTCCGTCATTGAGCCATAGCCTTCCCAGAACGCATTCCAATCAATAAAAAAGTTTTTATACTCCGATGCATCTCCCTTTTCTACCAGATCTTTAAACTGTGGCGATTGTGCTGATGCATGATTTAAGATAAAGTCTAGTTTTAGATCTATGCCAAGCTGTTTTAACAATTTCAGATCATCTTGTGTGGCAATCTCTTCATTGACATCATAATCAATGACAGAAAATCCACGATCCAAATCCGAATGATACAGACTTGGTAATATGTAAAAAGAGCCAAAGACATTATTCATCTCATCTCTTTTCAGCAATGTTACAATCTTTTTCAGAGTTCCTCCTAAACTGTCTGGATAAGCATTCAGCATCGGTTTAAGATTCATATACGTGACCATCCTTTCCAACGATAATGTCAGCGTTCTTCGCCTGTTGTTCTAATTTTCTCGCTTCCAGAGAAATAACCAACTGAATAAATGCACTGGCAGCATTTTCGTCTCGTCCACGACGGATTCTACGTGCCTTTGTCTCTTCCGGTGTGCTGTCAAGATAAACAGATAGATCCACACCTTCCAGATACTCACTTCCACCATGTGTCCATTCCAGAAGCAATACCTGTACATCTCTCAGATCTGTCTGCTCAAACCAGATTTCGCCTTCATTTCGCCCCACTTTTTTCAGTTCGATTGATGTATCTCCGGCATGAAAATTTGCCAACACTTGATTGATACGATCATAGTCAATTTCCTGTGGAGTTCCAAGGTACGCATTAAGTCCTGTTTCTCCAGATTTCTGATAAATCAGCTCCCGCTCCTGATCGTTACATTTTGGGATTCTGTGCGGATAATCATCCCCATGCACAACAAAACAACCGATGCCGTCTGCCAGAAACTGCTGCTGCAAAATATCTGCCATTGTAGTCTTTCCAGAACCGGAACCGCCAAAAATACTGATTACTTTACGTTCTGCTCCTGTTTTATTACAAAGAAGCTTGTACAAATCGGCTGCATCCTGCATTTTTTTGAAAGAAAACTGATATGCTTCGTATTCAGTTACTGCCATCGGCAACAACAGACCGGCCTGCATCAATGCCATGCCACTGTATACCTTTCCGGTGGTTTCTTCCAGATAAAAACATTCCGCATCCAGTCCCTTTAATTTCACATAGGTTCCAAACGGATTGCCCTCTGCGGACAGACGAACAACGCTGACCAATGCCTGTGACTGGTCCTTTGCAACACTCATCCAAGCAGCCACATCCTCTTTAAAGGGATCAGACAGGCGATAATAATCACCCTCACGAATCAGTTCCTGATGTCTACGATAGATTGCAAGCTGTGTGCGGATTTCTTCTTTTTCTTCACAGCTAAGTAAAGCAGGATTCATCTCATAGCCAAAAGTACCTGCCATGGCTACCACACCTCTGGTATTCAGACTTGTGATTCTGCCAGTCTGATGATTTGGTACGGCTGACACATGAGAACCGACTACAGATGTCGGATAAAAGAAAGAAGTACCATATTGAATACGTGTTCGATTGATGGCATCTGTATTATCACTACACCAGATTTGTGGAGTGTAATACATCATACCTGCATCAAAACGTCCGCCACCGCCACTGCAGCCTTCAATCAGAATCTCCGGATAACGACTGGTCAGCTTTTCAAGAAAATCATAAAGTCCCAAGACATAATCATATGGTACATTTCCGGCGTATACATCAGCCATACTTCGATTCATATCCCACTTGATATATTCGATATTTCCCTGATCCAGAATCGCACAGATGCGTTTTAAAATTTCTTCCCGCACTTCTTTTCTGGAAAAATCAAGTAATAACTGATTTCTGGAGCGGATCGGCATCCGTCCCGGAATCGTCAATGCCCAGTCCGGATGCTCCCGGTACAAATCACTGTCTTCATTTACCATCTCAGGCTCGATCCAGATACCAAATTTCACGCCCTGCGCATTGACACGTTCAATCAGCTGTCCTAACGTACCACCTAATTTTTTTTCATTGACAAACCAGTCACCCAGAGAAGAATTATCGTCATTTCGTTTACCAAACCAGCCGTCATCCATGACAACCATATCAATGCCAAGCTCTGCTGCCTGCTTTGCCAGATCCACGATCGTATCACCATTAAAATCAAAGTACGCAGCTTCCCAGCTGTTGATCAAAATAGGACGGTTTGTATGTACCTGCTTACCTTTACATACATGATTTAAAATACAATTATGGTACAGGTTGGACAATTTGGAAAATCCCTCATCAGAATATGCCATAATTACTTCTGGTGCTGTAAATTCTTCTCCTGCTTTTACCGGATAATCAAATAATTCATCTCCAAGCCCCATTTGAAAACGTGTCTGGTTAAACTGATCACGCTCGGCCTCGCAGACAAAATTTCCACTGTACATAAAAAGCATTCCGTAGCAGTTTCCGGCTTCTTCCGTTGCCATACGATCTGCAAGGATCACACCAGGATTATACTGATGACTGGAACTACCACGGCGACTGCCAATCCGGTACGTTCCATGTCCCACAGGAACACGTTCCAGATTACGTTCCATAGCATGTCTGCCATAAAAACTGATTGCATCGTAGTCTCCCTGTACAAAATCAAGGCATGCGGACAATGCTTTTTTCACGGTAATCGTTTCTGTTCCTGTATTTTTGATCACTACACTTCTGGTAATGATATCCGCATCTTCCAGTACACCGTAAAGCAAATGTATTTCTACCTGTGCCAGATCATCTTTTAACACGATTTCCAGCGTTTCAGCTTCGTCATCGGCCGCCCAAACAGCCGGAAGTCCCTGCAGGCTATATTTTCCTTTTGTAATCTTATAACTGTTAAAAATTGGATCACAGCACTCTGTTCCGACTGCACTCGTAATATTCAACGCAATATTACGACAGTCACCAGTTCCAAGTGACGGATATTCCTGTGGCAGTGCATCCAGAGAATAAGTACGGTCCATACCTGCTGCATACGGATTTCCGGAGAAACCATGGTCCGCATAGCATAACAGGTAATCCATCGTTCCTTTTACCCGCACTCCATAATATAAGTGCAGCAGATAACCTTTTGCATCCGCTTGCATCTGATAAGTTGTATGTTTTGTATGAATTGTAAATATTTTTCGGTTTGCATCAAAAATAATTGCCATTCACGGTTCCTCCTCATTATTCACGCTTTTTCTATTTGTCAGTCATTTACACAGAACTTATAATTCACTGAATCTGAATCTTGCTTGCTTTTTATTATACTATTTTACCGCACCGTTTGCCACACCATTTAATATCTGCTTCTGACAAATGACATAGAAAATCAAAATCGGGATCAAAGCCAGAATATATGAAGCAAAAGCAAGGTTATAATTGGTTCCAAACTGGCTCTGGAAATTTAACTGCGCCAGCGGCAACGTATTCTGACCTGTTCCGGACATGATGACCAGTGGTGTCATTACATCATTCCAGGTACCAAGTGCGGTCAGGATTGCAACCGTAGCATGCATCGGCTTCATCATCGGAAAAATGATTCGCCAGTACGTTGTCCAGGCATTGGCTCCGTCAATATTTGCCGCTTCTTCCAGTGCTTCCGGAATATTTTTCAGATATCCGCTGTATAGAAGCACATTCATTGGCATATAAAATACCAGATACAGCAGGATAACACCAAAGCGGTTTCCGATTCCCATCTGCGCAGTCTGCTTTACCAGCGGCATCATCAGAATTGAAAATGGTACAAACATACCACTGACAATATAAAAATAAATAAATTTAAATCCTTTGATCCTGCGCATACCACGTCCGATCACATATCCGGCAATCGAATGGATCAAAATTGCCAATACTATTGTCACAAGCGTAATAAGTAAACTGTTTCCAAGAGAATGCCAGAAATCTGTCACCTGCATTGCTTCTGTAAAATTGGAAAAACTCCAGTTTTTCGGCAGTGCCAGTGCCCCAGCTACATCATTTGTCATCTCACTTGGTTTCTTAAAAGCAATGATTACTGCCATATACAACGGAAAAAATACTGTTATCGTTCCGATAATCAGAAGTACCGTTAAAACTTTATTTGTTTTATGTCCTTTTTCCATTATAACTGTTCCTCCTTCTTATTGGTAAACCGTAGCTGGAAAACAGAGATTGCCACGATCACGATGAAAAATAAAACCGCATTTGCACTCTGAAATCCGAACTGTCCGCCGGACATACCATTTTTGTAGATCAGATAAGAAATCGACTCGGTACTCTGCGCAGGGCCACCCTGGGTCAGGGATACGATCTGATCAAATACCATCAGGAAGTTCTTTGTGCTGAGCACCAGATTGATGGATACAAACGGCATGATCAGTGGAAATGTGATTTTCCAAAATTCTGTCCATTTATTGGCCCCATCCAACATACTTGCTTCATAGACATCTTCCGGAACAGTCTGTAATCCCGAAATATAAATGATGGTATTCATGGCCACGGCTTGCCATACACCCACGATCAGTACCGCAATCCATGCATATTTTTCGCTGGCGAGAATACTGTTTTCCAGGAAAGAGATGTGGCAGGCGCTTCCGATGGCAGGAAGAATGTATGTAAAGATAAAGCTGAAAATATAGCCGACCACCAGTCCTCCAAGGATATTCGGTACAAAGTAAATACCACGCAGCGCGCTCTTGCCTTTGATGTTGCTGTTTAATCCAAGTGCCAGAAGCAAACTTAATACATTGACAAGGATTGTTCCGGCGATGGCATATTTAAAAGTAAACAGGTAACTTTTTCCGACTCTCGCATCGGTAAACAGATCCACATAGTTGCGCCATCCAACCACGTCATAAGAACCATAGCCTTTATAATTGGTAAAACTATAAATCACACCTTTGATCATTGGAAGGGTATTGAATGTAAAAAACAATGCAATGACCAGAATTGCGATGATCCAGAATGTTTTATTCCGATTTGTCATTTTTGATTTCATTTCGTATCCTCCGATGTTCCATCTTTTTCATTATATTGCTGCACTTTCCAGATCAGATCCCGATTGTATCGCTTCCAGTCTTTGTCAAATTTGTTCAGGAAAGTTTTTTTGGCATCTGCGCTGTCATCCAGCAGATACGTCTGAATCATGGCATCCACACTCATCTCACTCGGATAGTGATGATCCTGAAAGTCAGCCATACGGTCGGATTCAATATAAGAGCGTACCCCTTCCAGTTCAGAAGAAAGTGGGAAATCACCCTGTTTACATGCAATGCCGCCCTGCTCATCCAGATAAGTGCGGATTGTATCGTCCTCATACAGGAAACGCAGTACCTCGTAGGCAGCCTCCTTGTTTTTGCAGGCTTTCATAACACAAAACTGTACATCAATGCCGGAGTTTAATACATTATCTGCTTCGTCCTCATTTGCCGGGAATGTAAAGGTACCAATATTCATATCCGGATTAACAGATTTAATCTGTGGAATCGCATAACTTCCGATAGTATACATGGCAGACTGACCACGGGCAAATGCCGTACATGCATCGTTATAGCTATAAGCAGTCGGGTTTGCTTCTCCATAGTCAAGCAACGCTTTTATCTTTTCTGCCGTTTCATCATACCCCTTTGTAAAAGTTGTCGTTCCATTATTTACTTCACTGCAAAGCTGCGGATCCGCCAGGCTGACAGCCAGCGCATTCCATGGAGCCAGACAGGTCCATGTATCTTTAAATCCGAAATATAACGGCTGAACGCCCTCGCTCTGAATCTGTTCACAAAGAGCCATAAATTCACTCCATGTCTGAGGTACTTTCCATCCATGTTCCTCAAACAGGTCCTTATTGTAGAGGATACCTGCCGCGTTTGCGACATATGGCAACGCGTATGTCCCATCCTGCGGGATAAATTCCAATTGTTTATCCATATCCAGATAGGAGGATTTTGTTTCGCTGAGCACATCAAGATCTGAAATATCATAAAAAAGATCCGAATCTAAAAAATTGGAGTAATCCATATCACCACCGATGACAACGATATCCGGATAATCTTCCCGGATAAAACGTGTTTTCAAAATCGTCATTGCTTCATTCGGAGAGTCAATGGTCAAATGAATATCATCATGCGTTTCATTAAATTTTTCTGCAATCTCATTAAACGTATCTACTGCTTCTTTTTTGTATGAGACAATTTCAATCTCCGTCTTACCTGCCGCTGTCTCCTGTTTTCCGCATCCCATCAGGCCGGTCAGTCCGCATCCTGCCAGAAGAAGAGCTGTCAATCCACAGATCAGTTTCTTTTTCGCCATATTTTCTGCTTCCTTTCTTGTTTTTTTCTGTTAAAATGATTGTAACATCTCAAAATGCGACCTAGAATATCCGCATTTTTCATTTTTTATATCATTATGCGTTTTATTGTGCTATAATCAATATGTATATCACATAATGGTATATTTTTAGATATTTTTACTTTTTAAATAATAGTTGCAATACTCTGGAGGGAGTTTCCAATGCCTGATCTTTTATTTCATATTTTTCCAAATGAAAATTTTATTGACCTGTGTCTGTATCAGTATGGCTACGAAAAATGTGATCCAGGACATTCTTTTGGACCGGCTGCCCGCAATCATTATCTGTTTCATTATATTCTTACTGGAACAGGAACTCTGCTGGCAGATGATACGAAAGGTGTAACGCAAACTTACCAAATACGCAGCGGACAGGGATTTATGATTTTTCCCGGACAGGTCACGACCTACATTGCAGACTCAAACGTACCATGGGAATATATCTGGGTAGAATTTGACGGATTGCGGATCACAGAAGCATTAAGTATGACGGATTTTTCCAAAAATAAACCAGTCTATCATCCGCGTAATAAAGAACTGCGGGATAAACTGGCAGAAGAACTGATATATATCACTCATCATCCAAAAGAATCTTCATTTCACCTCATCGGACATTTATACCTGTTTTTGGATTATCTGATTCAATCAGCTCACTCTACACAATTAGTATCCAGCAGCAAAATGAGTGACTATTATATCAAAGAGGCGATTAATTATATTGAACAGAATTTTCAGAACAATGTTTCCATTGAAGATGTGGCAACAGTCTGTGGTATCAACCGCAGCTATCTTGGAAAAATTTTCAAAAAAAGTACCGGTCAGTCACCGCAGGAATTTTTAATGAATTACCGTATGGTAAAGGCAGCAGAACTTCTGAAACTGACTTCTTTGTCGATTGCGGATATCGGTTCTGCCGTCGGATATGAAAATCAACTGCATTTTTCCCGGGCATTTAAGAATATTTACGGTGTTTCTCCCAGAGAATGGAGAAATCAGCACAAATAATAGAAGTGCTTTCAGACATCCCTTTCCGGAATGTCTGAAAGCACTTTATGTTTTTTCTTTTTAAGAATACAACTCTGTCACAAATAACGTATTCTAAATCGTTTTCTTTTATTTGATATTTTCATCCGGATAACGGATCTGCAGATAGTTAATGATCGCATCTACTGTTTTATCAATACCAAGTACGGAACTGTCAATACAGAAATCATAGCTGCGTGCATCTCCCCATTTTTTACTAGAATAATAGTTGTAATAATTAGCACGTTTTTTATCTGTCTTATTGATAAAATCAATGACCTTATTATCATCCTTGAACTCTTTATCCGTATCTGCTTTGATTCTCTTTAAACGGAAATCCATGTTTGCATGAATAAATACACTGACACAATCCGGATCTCCGGCTAATGCATAGTCTGCACATCTTCCTACGATAACACAAGATTCCTCGGATGCCAGTTTTTTGATTGCCTCAAACTGTGCCAGGAATACTTTGTGATTCAATGGCATATCTACAAACGGAGCTGATGTATATCCACTCATAGAATATGTATCCATGACTAAAGAATATAAAAAGCTGTTTGTCGGTTTCTCATCATTTTTCTGTAAAATTTCTTCGCAAAATCCACTGTTTTTTGCTGTGATTGAAAGTAATTCACTGTCGTAACATTTTATATTTAACCGATCGGCCAGTTTTTGTCCGATTTCTTTTCCCCCGCTTCCAAATTCACGTCCGATTGCAATTACAAGATTTCTCATAGGAAATCCCCCTTTCCTTACTTACTATCTATAGTATACTACATTTGCGCAAAAATCTCAACGGCAAACCGTTTTTTGTCTGAAAATTAGAGTCGATCGACATGAATTTACACGCATAACACATTTCATATTTCTGACATACAATATTATAAGATAGTCATTCAGAACATATCCATAGTCCTGTCATGATTTTAAACGCAGAATAAGCAATTAGCGAAAGCGGATTGCGAATGTCCGCTTTACAGTTTATTCAATAAATTCTGAAAATACTCCGGCAACGGAGCCTCAAATTCCATATACTCATGGGTGGACGGATGAACAAAACCGATGATCATGGCATGCAGTGTCTGCCCCTGTAATCCCTTAATCACAAGATTCTTCGGATTTCCGTATAATTCATCTCCCAGAAGTGGATGCCCAATGCTTGCCATATGCACGCGGATCTGATGTGTTCGTCCCGTTTCAAGCTGAAACTCCATATACGTATATTTTGCAAATCGCTGCAGCACTTTATAATGTGTAATGGCAGGCTTCCCATTTTTTTCATTAATCGCCATTTTTTTACGCTGGGTCGGATGGCGTCCTATGGCACCCTCGATGGTTCCTTCGTCCTCTTTGACAATACCACACACAATTCCACGGTAGCGGCGTGTCACCGTATGTTCCTTGATCTGCTCTGCAATGTCTGTATGCGCCGCATCATTTTTGCATACAATGAGTGCACCTGTCGTATCCATATCAATTCGGTGTACAATACCAGGACGTATTTCTCCATTAATACCAGACAAACTGTCTGCACAGTGATACATGATGGCATTGACCAGCGTACCACTGTAATGACCGGCAGAAGGATGTACCACCATTCCTTTTGGCTTATTGACAATCAGTACATCTGCATCTTCATACAAAATATCCAACGGAATATTTTCCGCTTCTATAGCAACGGATTGTGCCGCTGGAATGGACGCGGTGACCACATCTCCCTCATCAATGATATATCCGGCTTTTGTGATTTCATTCTCATTTACCTTTACATTGCCATTCTTAATCAGCTTCTGGAAAAAACTTCTGGACTGATCTGCATAGATCAGTGTCAGATAGCGATCCAGACGTTCTCCGGCCTGCTCTGCCTCCACAATAAATTCCTGCAACTGTACTTCATGCTCCATACAACATTATCCTTTCAAACTCTTTACCAGTTGATTTAAATCCTCTTCTTTGTAACGGAAAATCAGTAAAATTGCCAGAAATACCGCAGAACAGGTAACATAAATATCTGCCACATTAAATACCGGGAAGTTGATCAGTTTAAAATAAAAGAAATCAACTACATATCCATTTGCCATACGGTCAATAAAATTTCCAACCGCCCCGGCTGCGATCAGCACCAGTACTACACGCAGTGAATTAAATTTAGCAGTATACGGAATTTTCCAGAAGCAGTATGCCAAAAATAGCAAAATAACAACTGTCATGATTAAAAACACCACACGTTTCCCCTGAAAAATACCAAAAGCCGCACCGCGGTTCTCCAGATAATAAAGTTCAAATACATTTTTTATCAATACAAAGGATGGTCGGTCTTTCAGATGAAGTACCGCCAGCCACTTGGTTATCTGATCTACAAATACTAAAATTGCGAAACAGATAATACCAAGAATCACACTTTTTCCTCTTCCCAAACATGTTTTTTTGTCAGTCATAACCTTTTTCCTTCCTGTGGCAGGCATCTTTATATTTACCTAAGAAGAACCAGTCCCTTTTCAGAAACTGGTTCCCTGTTTTGATTTACTCATAACCTGCGTTATGAAGCGAATTTCAGCAAAGCTGATCTATTCTTTGTTCCAGCTCTGCGCTTTTAAATATCGTTCTGCAAAGATGCTACATCAAATGCATCCATAATGCTCTGGAAATCACCGGAAATATCTACAGAAGCTGGAGTTACAATAAATATGTAATTGGAAATCTTCTGCAAGTTACCGTCAATAGCAAAGCAGGAGCCGGATGTAAAGTCAATGATTCTCTGACCGATTTCAAGATCCAGTCCTTCCAGATTTAATACAACTGTTCGATTGTTTAATAATGTCTCTGTAATTTCACGGGCATCTTCTACGGATGTAGGTTTAATCACACATACTTCCATGGCAGCATTTCCTCCCTGATTTTTTTTCACCGGACGCATCGGTGTCACTTTGGAATTAGATTTTGCAGATGTTTTATTCTCTTTTACAGAGGTAAAACGAACTGCCTGTTCATGTTCCTGCTCTTTCTCGCGACGGAATGATTTCTTTTTTGGTTCCTCGTAATAATCATCATCTTCCTCATCATAATAATCATCGTCGTAGAAATCATCATCCTCATCCGCATTCAGACGCATCATATTCAAAAATTTATCCATCATACCCATTCTGATAAAATCTCCATTCTTAATTTGTAATCTATTTTAAATATTATAATTTCGTGCCCCAAAAATACCGGTTCCTACACGAACCATGGTAGAACCTTCTTCAATCGCTACTTCATAGTCTCCGGACATTCCCATGGACAAAATACGCATGTCTACATTATCAATGTTTTTCTCTTTGATGTCAACAGATAATTCGCGGATTCCCCTAAAATATTTGCGATTATCCTCAGGATCATCCACATATGGTGCAATCGTCATCAGACCGCAGATATGAATATTCGGTAACTTAGCGGCATCCTCTACCAGAGCAATGGCTTCTTCCTTTGAAGTACCAAATTTGGATTCCTCACCTGCAATATTTACCTCGATCAGGATATCTGTAGTTACAGCATGTTTGACAGACTGTGCACTGATTTCTTCTGCCAGTCTCAGGGAATCGACAGAATGGATCAGTGCCGCTTTTCCCATCAGGTATTTCACTTTGTTTCTCTGAAGATGTCCGATCATGTGCCAGTGAATATCCTTCGGCAGAACCTCATATTTATCCATCATTTCCTGCACTTTGTTTTCACCAAATTCACGGATTCCGGTATCATACACTTCCTGAAGCATTTCCACCGGTTTTGTCTTGCCTACAGCGATCAGAGTCACTTCGGAGCGGTCTCTGCCCGCACGTTTACACGCTGCTTCTATATTTTCTTCCACTTTCTGTATATTTTCTCTCAGCATTTTTATTCCTCCTGCCTGATATTCTCCCGTTTAGTTCATAAATTCGCCTTCACTTACTTCATTTCCATTTAAAGCAATATGATCATACAAAGAAATTCCATATTTTGTTCCGGTTTTCACGACGGTGTATTCCTCGTTTTCAGCCAGAACATCGATGAGACGGAAAATCGCATAACCTTTGTCCATATTGTATACGCCCTCCTTCGTCGCAGTATCTTTGATACTGTACTGTTCATTACTATCAGGGAGCTGAATCGTATCTCCAACTGACAAGGAATTTTCGGATACATAATATGCATCATCGGTCTCATAATACAGATCTGTTGTTACAAATTCTGCACTTTCTTTTCCGTGTTTGTCTTTTGTGATCTTGATCACACCGTTACTGGATGAATTATCTCCTTTTCCGATGTATTTTTTCGGAATAACAAGGAATTCTTTCTTTGTAATGGCTGTATTTGGTATCTTAAGACCCTGATTTTCATCGGATCCAAGTTCCACTTCGATATAACGATCAGACAAAAATCGAATCATGGAATTGTTCAGATCCAGCTGCAGAAAATAACTTCCATCAATCTTGCGCACATAAGTTGTCGCATTCGTCTCCGTGTGATCCTTGCGGAATTTCACATGGAGAATAAAGGAATCAGAACCTTCACTGATCTGCTGCTTATATTCTTTTGCCTCAGATTTGCTGACAGGAACCATAATGGACCATTTTTCACTGGTAGCCATCTTGTACAGCGCCTGTCCGGATTTTACCTGTGCATTTCCTTTCAGATTTGTCTTACTATAGGAAGCAGGATTGTACATATCTGCGGTAAAGGAATCTGTCGAAACACCTTCATATCCATCGGTATACAATGCCAGAATACCATCCACAGATGTCCGTACAAAAGAAAACGTATTCTGTGAAACCGCTGAAGTCGTCTGGTCAGACAAACTGTTTAACGCATTAATATACAGATTTTCCTGAATCTGCGCATTGACGCCATCTTTAAAAGAATACACATTGTAAAACTGTGTATTGGAATATGATGAGATATAGTTTGTGATACTGTTCTGGATATTTAACAACTCCTCCTCCGAAAGATTTGCGGTATCCAGACCTGCATGTGAAATTTCCTGGGAAATATCTCCGGCCTTGTCCACGGAACAGATCAAATCATTATATCCTGCTTTGTCGCCTTCTTTTTTGTAATAATTGACTGCCCCGGTATCGTCTGCATAAAAGACCTCTTCCTGGCGAATGATCAGCCCGGTATAAGATTTATTTTTTGCAATCCGTCCATACTGAACTTCATAGACAGAGATATTGTTTTGTGTCAGATAGGAAATCAGATAGATTACAAAATAAACGAACACAAAGGCAAATATGATAATGCCGATATTCAGATGAAAGCGTCTGCGATACGGAACAATGTTACGCTTTTTTTTCTTCATTTCGGTCGTCCTTTCCATTTTATTGATATATAATGTATAAACTTCCCATTTCATGGGAATACTCCCTGTTAGAAGGAGGAAAAATGATGAACACAAAAATTTTAGATAATATTGTACTTGCCATTATCATTGTAGGAGCAGTAAACTGGGGGCTGATCGGTTTCTTCCGTTTTGACCTGATCGCCTTTCTCTTTGGAAATATGAGCTGGTTTTCCCGTGTCCTCTATGCTCTGGTCGGAATCAGCGGTATCTATCTCATCAGCGCATTCGGACGGATCCGCTCCATGAACGATGCCTGAAAAGAATTAAAGTCGAACGCACGTGAGACTTGGTGCGTGATTCTGGTCAGCGAAAGCTGACATATTCTTCTCAGAATCACTGCACT
>CAKRKO010000033.1 GCA_934358495.1 uncultured Eubacterium sp.
GAGTTCAATGATACAGATTTTTTGGAGGAAAACATGAGTAAAAGACCAGTCGTATTAATGGTTTTAGATGGATATGGCTTAAATGATAATCCGGAAGGAAACGCTATTGCAATGGCAAAAACTCCGGTAATGGACAGCCTGATGAAAGACTATCCCTTTGTAAAGGGTGCCGCATCAGGTCTGGCAGTTGGTCTGCCGGACGGTCAGATGGGAAACTCTGAAGTTGGACATATGAACATCGGCGCAGGCCGTATCATTTATCAAGATCTGACCAGAATCACAAAAGCAATCGAAGATGGTGATTTCTTTGAAAACAAAGGATTGCTGACAGCGATTGAAAACTGCAAGAAAAACAATTCTGACCTGCATCTGTGGGGACTGTTATCTGATGGAGGTGTACACAGCCACATTACACATCTGTACGGCCTTCTTGAAATGGCAAAAAAACATGGTCTGACAAACGTCTATGTACACGCATTTTTGGATGGCCGTGATACACCGCCAGCTTCCGGAAAAGATTATATCGAGCAGTTGGAAGCGAAAATGCAGGAAATCGGCGTAGGTAAGATTGCATCTTTATCCGGTCGTTACTATGCAATGGATCGTGATAACAACTGGGATCGTATCCAGAAAGCATACGATTCTTTAGTATCCGGAACCGGCGTGCAGTCAACTGACGCAGTAAAAGCTATGGAAGCTTCTTATGCAGACGGCGTAACAGATGAGTTTGTACTTCCGACGGTTATCACAGACGAGGCGGGCAAACCGGTTTCTGTTGTAAAAGAAAATGATTCTGTTATTTTCTTTAACTTCCGTCCGGACCGTGCCCGTGAGATCACCAGAGCATTCTGTGACGATGCATTTACCGGATTTGAGCGTCCGTTCATTCCTTTGACCTATGTATGTTTCAAGGATTATGATGAGACAATCCCGAACAAGATCATCGCATTCGAGAAAGAATCCATCAAAAATACATTTGGTGAGTTTCTTGCCGCACAGGGCAAAAAACAGCTCCGTCTGGCAGAGACAGAGAAATATGCACACGTTACTTTCTTCTTCAACGGTGGCGTAGAAGAACCGAACGTAGATGAGGCACGTCTTCTGGTTGCATCTCCGAAAGATGTTGCAACTTATGATCTGAAACCGGAGATGAGTGCTCCGGAAGTCGGCATGGATCTGGTAGAAGCTATCAAATCTGATAAATATGATGTGATCATTATCAACTTTGCTAACCCGGATATGGTAGGTCATACTGGTGTGATCCCGGCAGCAGTTGCAGCCGTAGAACGTGTGGACAGTCTGGTAGGTGATGCTGTACAGGCAGTCAAAGACGTAGACGGAATCCTGTTTATCTGCGCTGACCACGGAAATGCAGAGCAGATGATCGACTATACAACTGGTGCTCCGCATACTGCTCATACAACCAATCCGGTACCGTTTATTCTGGTAAATGCAGATCCGGCTTACGGACTGGCAGAGGGTGGATGCCTTGCTGATATCGCTCCGACATTGATCGAACTGATGGGATTAAAACAGCCAGAGGAAATGACAGGTCACAGTTTGTTGATTAAGAAATAAATACCAAAGTAATTTGTGGATTTTCCGCACCTTTCTGAAAAAATCAGAAAGTATTGCTATATTACAAGCAAGCTCTTTCGCCACACGATAGTATATTTGTGCTGTCGTGTGGCGCTTTTTTGCGTTTTATAGATTACATTGTTAAAATGAGTAACAAAGTAATATCAGCTTTGTGATAGGAGGAGTATAAGTAATTGAACGAGACATTTATGAAAGAAAAGCCGATTTTTCCGCTATTGCTGTCGATGTCCCTCCCGATGGTCATCTCCATGGCGGTAAATTCGCTTTACAACATTGTAGACAGTTATTTTGTGGCAAAGATAAGTGAAGATGCCATGACAGCACTTTCACTGGTGTTCCCAATCCAGAACTTTGTCAACGCAGTAGCCATTGGTTTTGGCGTCGGTATTAATGCCATGATTGCCCAATATTTGGGAGCTGGAAGAAGGGACAAAGCGGATGAGGCGCTGACACAGGGTATGGTGCTGGCTGTTATACATGGAATTGTTATGATGATTTTGTGCATTATTGGAATCCCGTATTTTCTAAAACTATTTACCACAGACACAAATGTAATCGCCTTGGGGGTGCGTTATGCGACCATTGCATTTTTGTTTTCTGTTATTATTAATGTGAATCTGACCCTGGAAAAAATGTATCAGGCGATTGGAAATATGAATATTACAATGGTGTGTCTGTTACTTGGGTGTGGATTAAATATTCTGCTGGATCCGATGATTATTTTTGGCATCGGACCTTTTCCGGAACTTGGCATTGCAGGAGCTGCGCTGGCCACTGGAGTCGGACAATGCCTGCCGGTAGTGATCTATGTCATTGTATATCTGAAAAAACCAAAACGAGTGGCTTTCCGTCAGGAGTATATGCACCTGACCAAAGAAGTAACCGGACAGTTATATGGTATCGGAATCCCGGCCATCCTGAATATGGCGTTGACTTCGGTATTGACTACTGCATTAAATGCGATTTTGGCAGTATTTTCCCAGACCTATGTGCTGGTTCTTGGTATTTATTATAAATTGCAGACCTTTTTGTACATGCCGGCGAACGGAATCATTCAGGGTATGCGTCCGCTGATCGGTTACAATTACGGAGCCGGAGAGCATAAGCGTGTAAATCAGCTCTATTGCTTGACACTGATCATGAACGTCTGCATTATGACGGTTGGCATGATTCTGTGTCTGACAATTCCAGGGAAACTGATGAGAGCGTTTGCGGAAAATTCAGAGACTGTTCAGGCAGGTATTACGGCATTACACATTATGTGCTTTGGCTTTGTTGTTTCAGCAGTATCCGTTACCGGATGCGGTGCACTGGAAGGACTGGGAAAAGGAGTACCGTCCCTGTTGATCTCGTTATCCCGCTATGTGGTACTGATCATTCCACTGGCATTTATTTTCAGTCGGTTCTGGGGAGCTGTTGGTGTATGGCATGCCTTCTGGGTAGCAGAAGGATTGACAGCTATATTTGCAACAGTCATATATCAACGCAGTGTAAAAGAATAGGACATAGAAGCAGAAAAGAAAATAAATATAAGCAATATTAATAAATAAGAAAATATATACAAAAATACTTATAAATGGAGCCGGATTTTCTACACTCACTTTCCCAATCTGCGGTCATTGTTGATTGACGAATGTTTTTCGAATGTATTATACTTAAATTACAGTGCGTAAGTTTTATTTATAAATGTGTTCCGTTTTATTTGGAAAATCTATTTATGGATAAAATGTTTTGCAGAAAAGAAAGAAGTTAAATAAGTACAATACAGAGAAAAGGGGAATCAATCGCTATGAGTATTCAGACATTCAAACCGGTGAAAGAAGGAAAAGTACGTGAGGTTTATGATATTGGTGACAGCCTGATCATTACCGCCACAGACAGAATTTCTGCCTTTGATGTAATTTTAAAAAATAAAGTTGAGAAAAAAGGTACCATTCTGACAAAAATGTCAGAGTTCTGGTTCGATTTTACAAAAGATATTTTACCAAACCACATGATTTCTACCGATGTAAAAGATATGCCGGAGTTTTTCCAGAATGAGAGATTTGATGGAAATAGCATGAAATGTAAGAAACTTAAGATGCTGCCGGTAGAGTGTATTGTACGTGGCTATATTACAGGAAGTGGCTGGGCAAGCTACTGTGAGAATGGTACAGTCTGCGGCATCAAGCTTCCGGAAGGATTAAAAGAGTCCGAGAAACTGCCTGAGCCGATCTATACACCGTCCACAAAAGCTGAGATCGGTGATCATGATGAGAACGTAAGTTTTGAGCAGACAGTTATCAACTTAGAGAAAATTTATCCGGGCAAAGGACAGGAGTATGCGGAAAAGCTGCGTGACTACACAATTGCACTTTACAAAAAATGTGCAGAGTATGCATTAAGCAAAGGTATCATTATTGCAGATACAAAATTTGAGTTTGGTCTGGATGAGAACGGAAATGTCATCCTTGGTGATGAGATGCTGACACCGGACAGCTCCCGTTTCTGGCCATTAGAAGGATACGAACCGGGAAAAGGACAGCCATCCTATGACAAACAGTTTGTAAGAGACTGGTTAAAAGCAAACCCGGACAGCGATTATCTGCTTCCGGATGAAGTAATCGAAAAAACAGTTGATAAATATAAAGAGGCATATGAAGTGCTGACTGGAAAAAAATTCGAAGCATAAAACTGCGTAAGTTGGAGGGAAAAGATTCATGCTGGAAAACAAAATGGAACAGACCATGGCACAGGACGAATTACATGAGGAGTGTGGTGTCTTTGGTATCTATGATTTAGACGGACATGATGTAGCATCTAGCATTTATTATGGCCTGTTCGCCCTGCAGCACCGTGGACAGGAGAGCTGCGGTATCGCGGTCAGCGAGACACAGGGACCAAAGGGAAAAGTATCCAGTTTCAAGGATATGGGACTTGTCAATGAAGTATTTGATGCAGAAAAGCTGGAACGTCTGAAAGGTGATATCGGTGTTGGACATGTGCGTTATTCTACCGCCGGAGCTTCCACCAGAGAAAATGCGCAGCCTCTGGTACTGAACTATGTAAAAGGTACATTGGCGCTGGCGCACAACGGAAACCTGATCAATGCAAATGAATTGCGTCATGATCTGGAGTATACAGGTGCAATCTTCCAGACCACCATTGACTCTGAGGTTATCGCATACCACATCGCAAGAGAGCGTCTGAAAGTCGGTACCGTTGAGGAAGCCGTACAGCGTGCCGCTGCAAAAATGAAAGGTGCATATTCCATTGTTGTCATGAGCCCGCGTAAACTGATTGGTGCCCGTGATCCGTTTGGGTTCAAACCGTTATGTATTGGTAAACGTGACAATTCTTATATTATTACATCTGAAACATGTGCTCTTGAGACTATCGGCGCAGAGTTTGTACGTGATGTAAAACCGGGTGAGGTCGTTACAATCAATGGAGAGGGAGAAATTTCTTCTGATATGACAAATGCCATTGATCCATGCAAACAGGGAAGATGTATTTTTGAATACATTTATTTCGCAAGAGCAGACAGCCACTTTGACGGTATCAGCGTGTATGATGCCAGAATCAGAGCCGGCAGATTTCTTGCACAGGATTCACCGGTGGAGGCAGATCTGGTTGTCGGTGTTCCGGAATCCGGAAACGCTGCAGCACTTGGCTATGCAATGGAATCCGGTATTCCATATGGTACCGCATTTGTTAAAAACAGCTACGTGGGACGTACGTTCATTAAACCGAAACAGAGCAGCCGTGAGCAGAGTGTCCGCGTAAAATTAAATGTAGTAAAAGAGGCAGTTGCCGGAAAACGAATCATTATGATCGATGATTCCATCGTACGTGGAACCACATCCGGACTGATTGTAAATATGCTGAAAGAAGCAGGAGCAAAAGAAGTGCATGTGCGCATCAGTGCACCGCCTTTCTTATGGCCATGTTACTTCGGAACCGATATTCCTGCCAGAGAGCAGCTGATCGCCTACAACCGCTCCATCGAGGATATCCGCGATCTCATCGGAGCAGATTCTCTTGGCTATCTGCGCATTGATCGTTTGAAAGAGATGGTAAGTGGCCTGCCAATTTGTGAAGGATGCTTTACCGGAACATATCCGTTAGCCCCGCCGACAGAAGACATTCGTGGCGAATATGAGCGATAAACGACGAACGTGGATTTTGGACAGGAGAGAATTCTGCTTGCAGAAATGAGCTCCTGGACAGAAATCCATGTGAGTGTAACGGACAGCTTGAAAATGTAAAACATTTTCAAGCTGAGTCGTTTATCGCAATGAAAATTAACAGAAAAAGGAGAACAAATATGAGTACAGACAGATATACAAGTCCACTTTCCGAGCGTTATGCAAGCAAAGAAATGCAGTATATTTTTTCGCCGGAGATGAAATTCCGTACATGGAGACGTCTCTGGATTGCCCTCGCTGAGACTGAGAAAGAACTCGGTCTGGACATTACACAGGAGCAGATTGACGAGCTGAAAGCACACAAAGATGACATCAACTTTGAAGTTGCAAAAGAGCGTGAAAAACTGGTGCGTCATGACGTTATGTCTCATGTATATGCATATGGTGTGCAGTGCCCGAAAGCAAAAGGCATCATCCACCTTGGCGCAACATCCTGCTACGTTGGTGATAATACAGATATTATCCTGATGTCTGAGGCTCTGAAATTAGTTCGTAAAAAATTAATCAATGTCATCGCAGAGCTTGCAAAATTTGCAGATCGTTATAAAAACCTGCCGACCCTGGCATTTACACATTTCCAGCCAGCTCAGCCGACAACTGTTGGAAAACGTGCCACATTGTGGACGCAGGAATTCCTGATGGATCTGGAAGACCTTGATTACGTGCTTGGTTCTCTGAAATTACTTGGTTCCAAAGGAACAACTGGTACACAGGCAAGCTTCTTGGAACTGTTTGACGGAGACCAGGAAACCATCGACAAGATCGATCCGATGATCGCTGCAAAAATGGGATTCAGCGAGTGTTATCCGGTATCCGGACAGACTTATTCCAGAAAAGTAGATACAAGAGTATTAAACGTTGTTGCAGGAATTGCTGCAAGCGCACATAAAATGTCAAACGATATTCGTCTGCTCCAGCATCTGAAAGAAGTAGAAGAGCCGTTTGAGAAAAACCAGATCGGATCTTCCGCAATGGCATACAAGAGAAACCCGATGAGAAGTGAGCGTATCGCTTCTATTTCCAGATATGTGATGATTGACGCTTTAAACCCGGCAATCACATCCGCAACACAGTGGTTTGAGCGTACACTGGATGATTCTGCAAACAAACGTCTCAGCGTGGCAGAAGGATTTCTTGCTATCGATGGCGTACTGGATCTGTGCCTGAACGTCGTAGACGGACTGGTTGTATATGACAAAGTAATTACAAAACATCTGATGAGCGAGCTGCCGTTCATGGCAACAGAAAATATTATGATGGATGCTGTAAAGAAAGGTGGAGACCGTCAGGAACTTCATGAGAAGATTCGTCAGCTTTCCATGCAGGCAGGCGCAAATGTAAAACAGAACGGTCTGGATAACAACTTGTTGGAACTCATCGCAGCAGACGAGAGCTTTGGCCTGACACTGGAAGAATTGCAGGCAAATATGAATCCGTCCAAGTATGTGGGACGTGCGCCGCTGCAGGTGGATAACTTCCTGAAAAATTATGTAAATCCGGTTCTGGATGCAAATAAAGAAATCCTTGGAATGACCGCCGAAATTACGGTTTAATTATTGGTTAAAATTTAATATTTATAAAACGAAATCGAAGAATCCTTCTGCAACAGCTAGCCGTTCGTTCCCTTCGCTTTGCATCGGTTTTATCGCGCTCACTCCCACTTCCTATAGAAGCTGGTCAGTTTCCGTTCGCGCAAAACTCGCAAAGCTCAGTCACTTACTAAATCGCTCGTTGCAGAAGGATTCTTCGATTTCGCTATTTACTCTATGAAAATGAAACTACATTGCTTACCCTTGTACTATGCTGCGCATGCAGAGCTTTCGATACAAGGAATAAAAGTTGTTTTGCATGCACAGATATACAATATAAGATGATGATCATGGAAACGGTAAAGATGAGCCGTCCTCAATAACGCAGAAGAGGATTGAAAAAAATGTTGTGTATTGTCGAAATTGAAATACAAAATCAGAGAAAATTTTCTCAACGAACGATTAAGTGAACGACCGAGTTTTACAAGGTTTTGCGCGAGTGGAAGGTGACCAGTTTTTATAGGAACCGAGAACGAGCGCGATAAAACCGCTGTGAAACGAGGGTAGTGAACGTCTAGTGAGTGAGAAAATTTTCTCTGATTTTGCTTTTGATATCCCCCAAATTATTCCATTTCCTCATCGGAAAGTTTGTGGCGGCGGGCATATTCCGTGGGCGGCATCCCCGTCTGCTTGTGAAACACACGGGAAAAATACAGACTGTTATCAAATCCGACGGATTCCGCAATATCAATCATAGACATTTCGTTGTGGGTCAGCAGATAGCAGGCCTGCTTGATCCGATATTCACTTAAGTATTCTTTTGGCGATTTTCCAAGTACCGCCTGAAAAGCCCGGCACAGATAACTCCGGCTTAATCCAACATAGGCAGCCATATCATCAACCGTGATTGGTGAACCATAGTTTGAGGAAATATACTCAATGGTTTTGATCACATAACTTTCTTTTCGACTCAGCTTGTTCTTTTTTTCTGCCTCCCGCATATAAATAGCAAGAAGCATGTACAAATACCCCGCCATTTCCACAGAATTAATAAAATCATTTCCACGGGTGTTATAAATCTGGTTCATACGCTGACTGATCTCGCCGCTGTGGATATTGTTGTACGTTACAGGGAAGGACGGCATAAAACGAGTTGCCTTCAAAATAGATGGAGCATCATTTCCGGTGAATCCAATCCAGGAGTATTCCCAGGGATCTTCCTTGTCAGCATAATACCAGACCTCATGGTTTGGATAAATCAGAAAGGAATCTCCGGCTTTCAGGGTGTAGAGTTTTCCGTTGCAGTGATAATAGCCCTTGCCGGTCAGAATGTGATGGATCAGGTAGTGGTCTTTTATGCCGGGACCCCAGTGATGATTTGGGTCACATTTTTGATGGCCAACATTACAGACAGACAGGGAAAAAAGTTCATATTTGCGTATTTTGTAAGAATCTTTGTAAAAATCACTCATTTTCTTGCCCTCCACATTAAAATCAGATTAACATAAAATATGTAAAAAAACAACATTTTTACATATTTTGCACACATTTCCACATAGGAATTTAGCAAGAAAGAAAGTAAAATGAAACTATCAGCGGCAGAGCAAAAGATGAGATGCACTGTGGCAGGAACAAGTGATGCAAGCGGATCGTGAATGTCCGTTTAGTGATAACAAAAATAACAAGAAGAAACAGATGGAGGGGTTCGATGAAAGAGCAGTTATTAAAAGAGTTCAAAGAAAAATTTGGCAGTGAAGGCGATATTCGCAGCTATTTTGCACCGGGCAGAGTAAATCTGATCGGTGAGCATACCGATTACAATGGCGGACATGTATTTCCATGTGCACTGACTATCGGTACTTATGCAATCGTAAGAAAACGTGAAGACCGCAACTTCCGTTTTTATTCTACAAACTTTGAGAGCCTTGGTGTGATCGAGGCAAGCCTTGATAATCTGAAATATGACAAAGCTCTGGACTGGACAAACTATCCGTTGGGAGTTGTGTGGGCTTTCATTGAGAAAGGATATCCGGTAGATTATGGTTTCGATATGCTGTTATTCGGTAATATTCCGAACGGCTCCGGACTTTCTTCTTCTGCTTCTGTAGAAGTTGTAACCGGTGTGGCACTGCGTGATCTCTTTGGATACGATGATATTTCTATGATCGACATCGCATTATTCGGACAGTATTCCGAGAATAATTTCAACGGCGTTAACTGTGGTATCATGGATCAGTTCGCAATCGCAATGGGAAAAAAAGATCAGGCCATCTTCTTGGATACCAGTGATCTTTCCTATACATATGCACCGATCAAACTGGCAGATGAAAAAATTGTAATTGCATGCAGCAACAAAAAACGTGGTCTTGGCGATTCCAAATACAACGAACGCCGTGCAGAGTGCGAGAAAGCTCTGGAAGAACTTCAGACAAAACTTGATATCAAAGCACTTGGTGAACTTTCCGAGGAAGAATTTGAGGCAAACAAAGATCTGATCAAGAGCGAAGTACGTCAGCGTCGTGCAAAACATGCTGTTTACGAGAATCAGCGTACTTTAAAAGCAGTAGAGGCATTGAAAGCAGGAAACCTGGGCGAGTTCGGAAAACTGATGAACGCTTCTCACGTATCTCTGCGTGACGATTATGAAGTAACCGGTATCGAACTTGATACACTGGTTGAGAATGCATGGGAGCAGGAAGGCGTTATCGGTTCCCGTATGACAGGCGCAGGTTTCGGCGGTTGTACCGTAAGTATTGTAAAAACAGACTGCGTAGATAAATTTATCGAGAACGTTGGAAAGGCATATCTTGAGAAAATTGGTTATGCAGCAGATTTCTATGTCGTAGAGATCGGCGACGGTGGAAGAGTTTTAGAGTAATAAGGTAATAACATGATGCCAGAATTGTGGAAGTACGAAGTACGGAACAATTCGTATGGCATCTTATAATCCCAACATCATAGCATGCGTCATGAGGAGGAGCATACGAAATGTCTGATTTATACGTAGCAAGACTGGTACGGTACGGACTGGAGTCCGGTCTGATCCCGGAGGAGGAGCGGATTTACAGCACGAACCAGATTCTTGAGGTAATGAAAAAAGATGATTATGAGGCACCGACAGCCGAAGAAGTCGGCACAGAGATTGATCTGGCAGATACATTGAACCATCTGTTAGATGAGGCTTTAGAAAGTGGCGTGTTAGAAGACGGCGGTGTCGTATCCAGAGATCTGTTTGATACAAAACTGATGAACTGCCTGACTCCGCGTCCGGCTCAGGTCATTGCAAAATTCCGGGAGGATTATGCAGAAGATCCGAAGAAAGCCACAGATGATTACTATAACTTCAGTGTGGCAACAAACTACATCCGCAAGGACCGTATCGCGAAAGACCGCCGCTGGAAAGTACCGTCTGAGTATGGTGAGATTGATATTACCATCAATTTAAGCAAGCCGGAGAAAGATCCGAAAGCCATTGCGGCAGCAAAACTGGCAAAACAGTCTGCATACCCGAAATGCCAGCTCTGCGTGGAAAACGAAGGTTACGCAGGACGTTTGAATCATCCGGCACGTCAGAATCACCGTATCATTCCGATTACCATCAATGGTGGAAACTGGGGCTTCCAGTATTCTCCGTATGTATATTATAACGAGCACTGCATTGTATTTAACGGAGAACACACACCGATGAAGATCGAACGTGCGACATTCCGTAAACTGTTTGACTTTGTAAAACAGTTCCCACACTATTTTCTGGGATCTAATGCAGACCTGCCAATCGTTGGCGGTTCTATCTTAAGCCATGATCATTTCCAGGGCGGACATTATACCTTTGCTATGGAAAAAGCAGAGTTTGAGAAAATGATCACAATCCCTGGTTTTGAAGATGTGGAAGCCGGAATCGTACACTGGCCGTTATCTGTCATCCGTATCAGAAGCAATGACGATGAGAGACTGGTGGAACTGGCAGATCATATTTTAAAAGCATGGCGTGGATATACCGATGAGGAGGCATTTGTTTTTGCAGAGACAGACGGGGAACCGCACAATACTATCACACCGATCGCACGTATGCGTGACGGAAAATATGAGCTGGATCTGGCACTGCGTAACAATATCACCACAGAGGAATGCCCGCTTGGTGTATATCATCCGCATGCAGAACTGCATCACATCAAAAAAGAAAACATCGGTCTGATCGAGGTTATGGGACTTGCAGTCTTACCGGCCCGTCTGAAAAATGAGATGGATGTACTGGCTGAGTATATTCTGGAAAGTAAGGATATCCGTTCCAACGAAACAATTGAGAAACATGCAGACTGGGTAGAAGCGTTCCGTGATCAGTATACATTTACAAAAGAAAATGTGGAAGAAATTCTGCAGCAGGAGATCGGAAAAGTATTTGTAAAAGTTCTGGAAGATGCCGGTGTATACAAATGCACCGAAGAAGGAAGAAAAGCATTTGACAGATTTGTTTCAGTTTTATAAAATTGTAACTGTTCAGAAATGGTCAGATTTGAACGAACTCTTTGAGTGAGGGATACTTCTTGAACTTTGTTCAAGAAGGGCGCATGAATAGATGTTTTATGCCTAAAAAGAAGAAGTCTGACTTGCATAAATTTAGGAGGTAAAGATATGCATATTTTAGTAACCGGAGGCGCCGGCTATATCGGCAGCCATACATGTGTGGAACTGTTAAACGCAGGCTATGAAGTAACTGTAGTAGATAATCTGTACAATTCCAGTAAGAAAGCCCTGGACCGTGTACAGGAGATTACCGGAAAAACACTGAAATTCTATGAAGCAGATATTCTTGACAGAGATGCCATGAATAAGATTTTTGATGAAAATACATTTGAAGCTGTTATTCACTTCGCTGGATTAAAAGCAGTCGGTGAGTCCGTTGCAAAACCGATTGAGTATTATCAGAATAACATTGGCGGAACACTGGTGCTGACAGATGTTATGCGTAACCACGGCTGCAAGAATATTATCTTCAGTTCTTCCGCAACAGTATACGGTGATCCGGCTATGATCCCAATCACAGAGGAGTGCCCGAAAGGAACCTGCACAAACCCATATGGCTGGACAAAGAGCATGTTAGAGCAGATTCTGACTGACATCCATACTTCTGATCCGGAGTGGAACGTTGTATTACTTCGCTACTTTAATCCGATCGGAGCGCACAAGAGCGGCATGATCGGTGAAGACCCGAAAGGTATCCCAAACAATCTGCTTCCTTATGTGGCACAGGTTGCAATTGGTAAATTAGAGTGTCTTGGCGTATTCGGTGATGATTATGATACACCGGATGGAACTGGTGTACGTGATTACATCCACGTAGTAGATCTGGCAGTAGGCCACGTAAAAGCGGTTGAAAAACTGGCTGACAAAGACGGTGTATCTATCTACAACCTTGGAACAGGACATGGATACAGCGTACTTCAGGTAGTTCATGCCTTTGAGAAAGCATGCGGTCATGCAATTAATTATGCAATTAAACCGCGTCGTCCGGGCGATATTGCAATGTGCTACTGTGATCCTGCAAAAGCAAAAAGAGAGCTTGGCTGGGAGGCTCAGTACGGCATTGAGGATATGTGTGCTGATTCCTGGAGATGGCAGAGCCAGAATCCGAACGGATATGCTGACTGAAAGGGCATTTGACTGAATGAATGATTATAGGATAACACAGCAGGTGAAACGAAAAGCCAAACCATTTGCAAAAGTACTGTCTGTTATGATGGTAGTACTGTCTGTAGTGATGGTCATTCTGGCCATTATATTTGACACTGGACTGATGCTGCCGGCTTTTCTGCTTGCCGTGCTGTATTATGTTTTTTCTATCAATGGTGATAAAGAATACGAATATACAATGGAAAACGGTACGCTGACTATCGATGTGATCCATGGGAAACGCCGCCGCAAGACTGCACACACGCTGATGCTGAAAGATATTGAAGTGATTGCGCCAAACTGGCATGAGGCAGTTGCAAAATACCGTAAGAATGGTGGAACAGAGAGTGTGAAGAAGTATGACTATACTTCCTATGAAGATGACATTCCGTACTATACCATGATTACGTATGAAGACAATAAGAAAATCAAGTTGCTTCTGGACCTGAACAATAGTATGCTGGAGGCAATCAAACGTGTTTATCCACAGAAGGTATATATGCAATGAAAAAAGCAAAAGATAAAGTGGAATTACGTTATTATGATATTAAGCAGGAGCATTTTCTGATCGCACTGCAAAATCGAAACTGGCAGAATAAATATCAGACGGAAGCGGACAGCCTGCATTTCCATAACCTGCTGGAAATTGGTGTTTGTATGCAGGGGCATGGAACCATGCGCCTGGAGGATAAGGTGGTTTCGTATGAGGCCGGAATGGTAACTGTTATTCCGGCAAATTTTCCGCATAATACAATCCCACGGGGAGATGCCGGTAATACATGGTCCTATCTGTTTGTGGATCCGGAGAAAGTTCTTGCGGCATTTTATCCTGATGATATTTTGCTTCAGCAGAAACTTCTGGAACATATTAACCGACAGACATTTCTTGGAAAAGAGACAGAAGTACCAAACTTGAAAAATGTGATCACCTGTATTTTAAACGAAATGAATCATACACCAGAATTTTATCGGGAGTGTGTACGGGGATTGTCTCTCTCGCTGCTATTGATGATTGCGCGGTTGAATTCAAAAAAAGATATCGGGCAGGAGATGTTGCGTCAGAAAAACGGATTTGATCAGATTCGCCCGGCGTTGGAATATATCAGAGATAAATATGCTACGCCGATGAAGATTGCGGAGATTGCGTCTGTGTGTCATATGAGTGAGTCTCATTTTCGGCGTCTGTTTGAGGAAAACCTCGGTATGACACCGGTAGAATATCTGAATCAGGTGCGGATTAAAAAAGCCTGTGACCTGATTCGCAAGACAGGATATTCCATGGAAGAGATTGCTGTAAAAGTGGGATTTTCCACGACATCTACGTTTAATCGGAATTTCAAACGGATCATAGGAACTTCGCCATATCACTGGAAAAAATCGCCGGAAAATTTTGAAACCAGATTGGCAGATTTTAATATTTTGGTGGAAAAAGGCTGGTAATTGGAAAAATAACGAAAAAAAGAGGAATCATATGTGTAAAAAAGTGTGAAAAAGCATTTTTTGCATATGATTCTTTTTTCCTTTTATAGATACCATCTGGTAATTGGTAAAACTATCGAAAAGGATTCCTAAAAAGTTCGTGAAAAAAACGAAAAAATGAAAGAATATGTATGAAACAGAAGAAAAAATGCAAAAAAAGTAAAAAAAGAAAGTATAAAACGTTAAAAAATATGCAAAGTGACTATGAAAAGTTAAAAATGCGTGGAATGTGAAAAAAAATGCTCACAACACTATATATGTGTATAGTATAATATGTACATCTTGATGCAGGAGACATAACATAATTTGATTAATATGAACAAATGAGTTTTACGCATCAGAAGTATTTCATGAGGAGGAGAAAACATGAAAAAGAAAGTAATTTCACTTATGCTGGTTGGAGCTATGGTAGCTTCTATGGCAGCATGCGGAAGCAATGGTGGTAGCGACAACGCAGCAAAAGGTAACACATCCGCAACAGAAGAAGGCGGAGCAAGCGAGGGTGGCAACACATTAACAGTTTGGACATGGGATCCGGCATTCAACATTCCAGCTATCGAAGAAGCTGGAAGAATGTACAAAGAGGATATGGGACATTCTGATTTCAACCTTAAAGTAGTTGAGACATTGTCCGAAGACTGCGAGAAAAAACTTATTTCTGCAGCTCAGTCCGGAGACCTTTCTACATTACCGGATATCGTTCTGATGCAGGATAACTCCTACCAGAAATTCGTATCCATTTATCCAGAAGCTTTCACAGATCTGACAGATTCCGGAATTGATTTCTCACAGTTTGCAGCTGGTAAGCTTTCCTACTCTACAGTAGATGGAAAGAACTACGGTGTTCCGTTTGATAACGGTGCTGTAATCGGTGCTTACAGAACAGATATTCTTGAAGAAGCTGGATATACAGTTGCAGATCTGACAGATATTGACTGGAATCAGTTTATCGAAATCGGTAAAGCTGTAAAAGAGAAAACTGGCAAATACATCTTATCAGGACAGGCTGATTCTCCGGATATGATCATGGAGATGCTTCAGTCAGCAGGAGCTTCCCTCTTTGATGAAGATGGAAAACCGGCTATGACAGACAATGATGCATTAAAAGAGTGTATCGAAATCTACAAAACAATGGTAGAAGAGGGTATCTACTACGAAGTAAACAGCTGGGATGAGTATGTAACATCTATTACAGGTGGTTCTACTTGTGGTGTTATCAATGGTAACTGGATTTCTGCTACAATCATGGGTATGAAAGATACAGAAGGCAAATGGGAAATTACAAATATGCCGAAATTAGTTAAGACACCTAATGCAACAAACTACTCTAATAACGGTGGTTCTTCCTGGTATATTACACAAAACTGCAAGAACAAAGATCTGGCAATTGACTTCTTAAAGAGCACATTTGCTGGAAGCACAGAGTTCTATGATAATGTTCTTAAACAGACAGGCGCAATCGCTACATATGCACCGGCAGCTAATTCTGAAGCTTATGCTCAGGAGGTACCGTTCTATAACAACCAGCAGATCTACAAAACAATCGTAGATTACTCTGTTAAGACACCGACAAACAATACAAGCCCATACTACTATGATGGACGTAATGCAATCGGTACACAGATTCAGAACATTATTCAGGGTGCAGATGTTGATTCTGCTATCGCAGATGCTCAGGCAGAAGTAGAATTTACAATGAGTGAGTAATCTTATCTGTGAATAGTTACAATTTGATTTTTTGAAATATGCGGGGGGCTGCCTGGCAGTTCCCCGAATATTATTTGCGAAGGGGGTTTTGAGGTGAAACCTAAGAAAAAAGGCATGACCTTAGTTGCAAAGCAGAAAGCAGCCGGCTGGACCTTCCTGATTCCAGCATCTGCCATGATTGCAATTATGAGCTTTTTCCCGATGGTAAAAGCATTCATCCTTTCCTTACAGACAGGTAAAGGAGCCGCAGTGCATTTTGCCGGATTTACAAATTATGCACGTATGTTCCAGGACAAAGTGTTTTTACGCTCTGTAGGAAATACATTTTTCTACCTGATAATCCAGGTACCGATCATGCTTGTGCTTGCAATTTTACTTGCACAGCTGTTAAATAACAGAGATCTTAAATTAAGAGGATTTTTCCGTACATGCGTATTCTTACCATGTGCAACATCTCTGGTTTCTTATGCATTAATTTTCCGTTTCCTGTTTGCTCAGGATGGTTTTGTAAATAATGCATTAATTGGACTTGGCATTCTTGATCATGGATATAACTTCCTGGGAAATGCCATGAGTGCGAAAATCGTAATTATTATTGCGTTGGTATGGAGATGGACAGGTTACAATATGGTATTCTACCTGGCCGGCTTACAGAATATTGAGTACTCCGTATATGAGGCAGCCAAAATTGATGGAGCCAATGGATGGAAAACATTCTGGAGTATCACTGTACCATTGTTAAAACCGACAATTATTATGACATTTATTATGTCTATTAATGGTACATTACAGTTGTTTGATGAGTCAGTCAACCTGACAAATGGTGGACCTGCAAATGCAACTATTACAATGTCACATCATGTATATAATACCGTATTCTTACGTACACCGAACTTTGGATATGGTTGTGCAATGTCATTCTTTATATTTGTGCTTGTAGCAATTCTTGCATTTATCAATATGAAAGTAGGTGATACACGTGACTAAAAAGAAAAACAAATCAATGATTCAGCGTCGACTGATCCCTACTTATATTTTTCTTGCAATTGTGTCACTGATCTCCGTATTTCCTTTTTACTGGATGATCATGGCAGCAACAAACGATTATGTAGATATTTCCAAAGGTAAATTAACTTTTGGACTCTATGCAGCAGAGAACTTTAGAAATTTGATTGAACAGCAGCCACTGGGTCTGGCAATGAAAAATTCATTTATATATGCGATTTCAGTTACAATCATCTGTTTGTTTATTTGTTCTTTGGCTGGTTACGGATTTGAGGTTTATCATGACAAGTGGAAAGACAGATTATTCTCCGTTCTGCTTCTTGGTATGATGATTCCGCAGGTAGCAACTATGATTCCGTTATTCCAGATGTTCAGTAAAGCACATTTATTGAATACTGTACCTGGATTTTTCCTGCCGATCATTTCAACGCCGTTTATGATCATGATGTTCCGACAAAATTCGAGATCATTCCCGGTAGATATTATTGAGGCAGCACGTATCGACGGATTGAACGAGATTCAGATTTTCTTCCAGATGTATATGCCGGTTATGAAATCTACTTATGCAGCAGCAGCAGTTATTACATTTATGAATGCATGGAATGCATATCTGTGGCCGAAGATCTGTATGACAGATGGTGAATCTTTGAATATGGTTATGTTAATTGCGAATATGACTGGTGGTTATAAACTTGATTATGGTATGATCATGATGGGTGTATTATTCTGTTCTATTCCTACTATGGTTGTATTCTTTATCCTTCAGAAACAGTTTGCAGAAGGTATTACAGGTGCCGTTAAATAATGACGAGATAAATAGTCATATCAAACATAATATTGCAACTTATGCAACCCCACGGTGGTTTCGCCGTGGGGTTTTTCAAACAGAGCATAACCGGAAGTGCTTTTTCGGTTTTGATAAATGGATTCCATCTGGAATCAGAACTAAAGTTCAGAAAGGAAATGAAAAATGGGTGTGAAATTTAATCATTTATGTTACGGTGGAGATTATAATCCGGATCAGTGGCTGGAGTATCCAGAGATTCTCGAAGAGGATATCCGTCTGATGAAGAAAGCACATGTTAATACGGTTTCACTTGGTATTTTTGCATGGGCAAAATTGGAGCCGGAAGAAGGTGTATATGATTTTGACTGGATGGAAGAAATTATCAATCGTTTGTATGAAAATGGAATTTATGTGTTTCTTGCAACTCCGTCCGGTGCGCGTCCACACTGGCTGGCTGACCGTTATCCGGAAGTGCTGCGTGTCAATGAGATGCGTCAGAAAAATATTTTTGGACAGCGTCACAACCATTGCTATACATCTCCGATTTACCGTCAGAAAGTACGCCAGATAAATATGAAACTGGCAGAACGTTTTGGAGAGCATCCGGGTGTTTTAATGTGGCATATTTCCAATGAGTATGGCGGAAAGTGCCATTGTCCATTATGTCAGAGTGCATTCCGTGGCTGGTTAAAGAAAAAATATAATAATGATATTAAAGAAGTAAACCGTAAGTGGAATACTGCTTTCTGGAGTCACGATTATCAGAATTTTGATCAGATTGAGAGTCCGACACCATTAGGTGAGACATCCATTCACGGACTGGTTCTGGACTGGAAACGTTTTGTAAGTGATCAAAGTATTGATTTCTGCAAAGCAGAGATCCAGGCATTGCGTGATGCAGGAAATCATAAACCGGTTACGACCAATCTGATGTATAATTTCTCTACAATCAATTATCATGAGATGGCGAAAGTACTGGATGTAGTATCCTGGGATAATTATCCGCAGTGGCACAAAGGACCGGAACGCCTTGTTGCTATGGATAACGGCATGCAGCATGATATTATGCGTACGTTAAAGAAAGAGCCGTTTATTCTGATGGAATCCTGCCCGGGTCCTACGAACTGGCAGTCTGTCAGCAAATTAAAACGTCCGGGAATGTTGGAGACAGCTTCTTTGCAGGCGGTAGCGCATGGTTCAGATAGCGTTATGTATTTCCAGATCAGAAAAGGTCGTGGTGGATTTGAAAAATTCCATGGTGCTCTGATTGATCATTATGGAAAAGAGGACGAGCGGACTTATCAGGAGTGCACGGAAGTTGGCGCGGATTTGGAACAGATCGATGAACTGAAACATTCTGAAGTAAAAGCAGATGTGGCTGTTATTTATGACTGGGAAAACCGCTGGGCCGTAGAAGAAGCACAGGGACCACGTAATAAAGGAATGTTCTATAAAGAGACAGTAGAGAAGCATTATTATGCATTCCGTAAATTAGGCCTTAATGTGGATCTGCCGGATATGACGCAGGATCTTGACGGATACAAGATCGTGGTTGCACCGATGCTTTATATGTTCCGTGCCGGATTTGAAGAGAAAGTTCGTAAATTTGTGGAAAATGGTGGCACATTTATTATGACTTACTGGAGTGGTGTGGTAGATGAGAATGATTTGTGTGTACTTGGTGGCACACCGGGCGGTCTGATGGATGTCATGGGACTGCGCAGCACAGAAATTGATGCACTGTATGACGGCGAGACGAATGTAGTCAAAGCAGTTGTTGGTGATGTTTCTTATCAGTGTGAGCGTTTCTGCCAGCTGGTAGATGTCAAGACTGCTGAGCCATTATTTGTATATGGCGAGGATTTCTATGCAGGTACACCGGCCATGACTGTCAATGAGTTTGGCAAAGGAAAAGCATACTATGTGTGTGCGGATGCCGAGCAGAAATTCTTTGATAACGTGTATGAAGAGATTGTGACAAAAACAGGGGTTGAAAGACCGCTGAAACAGGCAATTCCGGAAGGGATTGAGGTGTCTACGCGTCAGAGTGAGAACGCGGAATATGTGTTTATCCAGAACTTTAATAAAGTTTCAACAGCATTCAAACCGGAACTTGACGGGGCAGAAGTACTTTTCGGCGAAGTTACCGGGGAGATGAAGCCGTTCTCTACAATTATTTTGAAACGGTAGGATTTTTCGGGACTGCTTGAATTAAAATTAAATATTCATTTTTTATACGAAATCGGGGAATCTTTCTACGACAGCTAGACGTTCGTTACCTTTGTTTTGCTTCGGTTTTATCGCGCTCGCTTCCAACTCTTATAAAAGCTGGTCGTTTCCCGCTCGCGCAAAACTCGCAAAACGCAGTCACTCACTGAATCGCTTGCCGTAGAAAGATTCTCCGATTTCGTTCAAAATTCAGATGAAATAAGATATCAGGAGAAGAGAAAAAATGGGAAAAATAACTGAGAATCAGACGGAAATTTATGCAGCCTATCGGGTTGCAAATCTGCTTGGTGTATATGAGGATTGCTCACCGAACGGATTTTATCAGAGATGGAAACAAAAGAATGCTTTTATGAATGAACAGTCAGAAGAGTTTGGAATTGGAAGTACCGATAATTTTATTGAGGACGTTGAGCAGATTGTGGATCAGCGGCGTGCGGAGAAAGAATGGAAGAATGCGGATGCATGGAAAAATGGAACAGCGGCTTTTGGTGCGCGGTACCTGACACCAGAGATGTATCTGGATTATGAGTTGAAAAGTATTCAGCTGGCTTTTGCAATATATAAGGGTGAAATGGTTGGAAATCATAAATGCCATGTTTATACAGAGGATGAAAAACGAGCTTTTTATGAGAATAATCAGGATTTGTTTACCAGATACCATGGAGATCTGTTTTCCTATGAGGAAGTCGATCTAATCATAGAAAAGTGGTTGAAAATACAAGAGTATCAGGAATTCATAGAAAGTGTAGCAGCAAATACATATTTGAGTGAAACGACCGTAAACGAAATATCGGCACAGGATGTGTCAGATGAAAAGTCAGATAATGCAGTTCGATGGATGTCAGAGTTTGAAGAGCAAATAGCGAAAGCGGATTGCGAATGTCCGTTTTACGCTGTTTGGAATCAGATGCAGGTGGAACAGTGCCAGCGAGAAGATAAAAAACGCTCAGAAGAAACTGAAAGCGGAGCAGAGAACGGTGGTCGTTGCTATTATGTCAGTGCCATGCACGGGGATGATGCAGCGGAAGGAACGATAGAACATCCATGGAAGAGTCTGTATGCCGTAAATCGATTGGATTTACAGCCGGGTGATCAGGTGTTGTTGGAACGCGGTTCTGTGTTTGAAAATCAGTTTTTGCATCTGAATGTACAGGGAACAAAGGAACGGCCAATTTATATTGGTGCATATGGAAACGGTGTGAGACCATTGATCCAGACGAATGGTCAGGGTATCTGGTATCAGAATTATGGGGATACGCTTGATGCGCCGACGCATGTATACAGAGGGTATGTTTCATCTGCGATATTGCTGTATGACTGCGAATATCTGACGGTGGAGAATTTAGAGATTAGCAATAAAGGGGACGTATTCGGAGAGACATATTCTGCTCCGCACAAGATGAATCGTACTGGTGTGGCAGGCATTGCAAAAAATCGCGGAACGCTGCATGAAATTCATCTGAGCAATCTGTATATTCATGATGTGGAAGGTAATGTGTATGATAAACATATGAATAATGGCGGTATTTATTTTACCTGTCTGAAGCCAGAAGCAGAAGAAAAAACAGGCGTGGCACGTTATGAGAATGTCAGTGTCCGAGGATGTCATCTGAAGCGGACAAGCCGTTGGGGAATTGCCGTTGGATACAGTTATAAATGCAAAGAGTTTATGACGGCAGAATTGCCGGATGAGTTGTTTGAACGGTATGGTCATCATAACATTTATATCGCAGATAATTATGTGGAAGAAATCGGTGGTGACGGCATTACAGTGATGTATGCCATGAAACCGCTGGTGGAGTACAATTCCGGTGACAGCTGTGCGTTGGAGATGAATGACCGCTATTATACGGAACCGGAGAATCGAGCAGGAAAAGTGGCGGCAGGGATCTGGCCATGGAAGTGCAAGGATGCGTTACTGACATATAATGAGATGCGGGATATGCGCCTGAACCAGGATAGTATGGCATGGGATGCAGACTCCGGAGATGGTACACTTTACCAGTATAATTATAGCCGGTTAAACGAGGGCGGCTGTGTAATGTTCTGCCTGGAAGAAGCAATTCATAATGAATTCCGTTATAATGTCAGCGTGGATGATCTGGGAGGGCTGATCAGTCCGTCCGGAAATCCGGATGCGTGGATTCATCATAATGTATTTTATCACAGAGCAGAAGTGCCATTTCTACGAGCACATATGGATGATGGAACATACACGGAGGAAAATAATGAATTTTATCAAGTTTAGGAAATTATTTCGTTAAGCTGCCAGGGAAGTGTTTTGGTAAACAGGATGGAAAATGTTTTCGAACGAAACGTAAAAATTGTGGCGGTCAGTCATTGTATTATGTCAGAAAACTGGTATAATGAAAAAAGAATGCTTTAGTTACATATGAAAAAGGGGTAAACGCAATGAGAGCACGAAAAAAGAGAGAAACAATGATCATTATTCTGGTTGTATGTATTGTAGTTGTGGCAGCAGCGGCCGGTATGTTTGGAAAAAGAGCCTATGCAAAGCATAAAGAAGCGCAGCGGCAGGAAAAAATTGATGCAAAACTTGATGAGATTCAGAATTTGGGTGATACGTTTGAAAAGGCCAGTGACAGAGATGCCAAACTTCAGGCTTTGAAAGATACAGAAGAGAGTTATTCGGAATATCAGAAGCATGAAGGTATCATTAATGACTGTATTAAGCTTTATGAATCGACGCTTGCAACTGAGCGCAAGTATTTTGAAGACGATTACAATAATACGATCAAGACGAATAGTGTGGAAGATATCAATGCGGAGACAGATAAGGATAAGTTAAGTACATTGGTTACGACACTGACAGATCTGAAAAGGACAATCCAGACGGAGTATGATACTTACAGTGTTGTGACAGAAGAAAAGCTGACAGAACTGAATACGACAATTGACGGGCTGATCACTTCTTACACGGAGCGTGCAGCAGCTATTGATAAAGAGACGGCAGCAAAACAGCAGGAAGAAGAGGAACAGAAAAAAGCGGAAGAGGCAGAAAAGAAGAAGCAGCAGGAAACTGCGACAAAGAAGAAGGATTCTTCAAGCAGTAACAACAGCAATAGCAGCAGTTCACAGACAACGACCACAACAAAGAAGAAAAATAATAATTCTTCTTCCAGTTCATCCAGCAGCTCCAGTTCTTCCAACAGAACAAACAGCAATTCTTCAGGTTCAGGAAATTCCAACAGCAGTTCTGGAAACAATTCCAGCAGTTCATCCAATAGCAATTCTTCTGGAAATCAGAGCAATAGCAATTCCGGTGGACTGGGAAATGCAGATGGCGGATATTGGTATATTGATGAAGAGACTGGTGAATTATATAACTAATACCATTAGGTGTTTATAAGATGATATAGTGAGCGCAAGAGAGTCAGAATGTGCTTGCACAATTATGACGAGCGGAGAATTTATTGAGTGATGAAATCACGATATAAGAATAATGTACAAAAGAAGATAGTTGATAAAAACTATTAATCTGATTGGTTGATTTCAGAATAAATGTAAAATAATAAAACGGAGAAAAGTGATTTGAGTAGTCATTTTTCTCCATTTTTTGCTTGCGTATAAAGATCCCGAAAACAGCAGATAATGTAAGCGAGACAATTCATTTATTTTTGGAAAGGAAAAGAAATATTATGGCTGTTTATCTGGAAATTGTGGATGTATATGCGAGAGAAATACTGGATTCCCGGGGAAATCCAACGGTGGAGGCAGAAGTAAAAGTAAAGGATGGAGGTCACATTTTTACCGGGCGGGCCAGCGTTCCATCGGGAGCCAGCACAGGGGAACATGAGGCGAAGGAATTGCGGGATACAGATTCGAAACGGTATCATGGAAAAGGTGTGCATCAGGCGGTGGTCAATGTCAACGACCGGATCAAAGCGGTGCTGCTTGGAAAAGATGCAGCGAATCAGGTTCTGATTGATCAGATTCTGAACTGCACGGATGGAACGGAAAATAAATGCAATCTTGGAGCGAATGCGACGTTGGCTGTATCTATGGCCTGCGCAAAAGCGTGTGCAAAAGCACTGAATCTGCCTTTGTTTCGCTATCTTGGCGGTGTGTATGGGATACGCATGCCAATTCCAATGATGAATATTTTAAATGGGGGTGCTTGTGTTATTATAATGACACAAGGCAGAACCCCTTATAATACAAGGGCTCTAGCGATTTAGTCCTAAATAAATTTCGTAACCAATCAACGAATTTATGAAGGAAAGGCCTCTCTTTTATAAATAACACAGTACAGAAGTAATAGAATTTCAGAACTCTGCTGAGATGTATTTACTATACCACGAAAGCGGTGATAATTGAATAAAAATATATTTTGGACTGAATTAGCTCGCATGAGATTTATATCTCAGCTGTCTGATTCAGTCTTTTTATTTAACAAGAAAGAAGGGAAAGATTATGGCAAAAGTAATTTCTATTGTAAACCAAAAAGGGGGAACGGGAAAATCAGCATGTACAGCTAATTTAGCAGTAGGATTAGCACAAAAGAATATGAAAGTGTTAATCGTTGATGCCGATCCACAGTCTGATGTATCCGCAGGATTTGGATATCGTGATTGTGATGACAGTAATGAAACACTTACAGCTCTTATGGATGCAGTAATGAAAGATGAAGATATTCCTTCAGACTGTTATATCAGACATCAGGCAGAGGGAATAGATATTATCTGTTCTAACATTGGACTGGCAGGTACGGAAGTACAGTTGGTAAATGCAATGAGCAGGGAATATGTATTGAAACAGATTTTATATGGTATCAAGGAGCAATATGATGCAATTATCATTGATTGTATGCCATCATTGGGAATGATCACAATCAATGCACTGGCTGCATCAGATGAAGTACTAATTCCGGTTGAAGCGTCTTACCTGCCAATCAAAGGATTGCAGCAGTTATTAAAAACAATCGGTAAGGTCCGTAAGCAAATCAATCCGAAGCTGCAAGTCGGTGGAATTCTGTTTACGATGGTCGATGCTCATACGAATGATGCCAGGAATAATATGGAACTTCTCAGAAATGTATATGGAAGTCAAATTCATATCTTCGATAATTATATTCCATTTTCTGTAAGAATGAAGGAAGCAGTCAGAGAAGGACAGAGTATTTTCTCTTATGATCCGAAAGGCAAAGCTACAGAAGCTTATCGGAGAGTGACGGAGGAGGTGCTGAAAGATGCCATCTAAAAAAAGAGCAACTCCCGTTTCCTTACAGCCGCTTGATGCATTGTTTGGAACAAACGAAGAGACAACCAATGGAATTAGTGAGATAGCAATAGGAAGTCTTCATCCATTTACGAATCACCCGTTTCAAGTAAGAGATGATAAGAAAATGGAAGAATTAGCGGAAAGTATTACACAATATGGCGTGTTGGTTCCTGGTATTGTGCGGTTGAGAGAATCCGGTGGTTATGAGCTAGTAGCTGGTCATCGGCGAAAACGAGCATGTGAACTTGCGGGATTAGAGAAAATGCCTGTTATCATCAAAGATCTTACAGATGATGAAGCGACGGTGATCATGGTAGATTCCAACAT
>CAKRKO010000034.1 GCA_934358495.1 uncultured Eubacterium sp.
TTAGAATCAATGTAACACAAAAGAGGTTAGGTGTAAATAAAAAAAGGGCGGGTAGAATTGCAGATTTTTATCTGCTGCAACGCTTAAATTTTAACAGAAAATGTAGGAGGAAAAGTTGGTATGGCATTTCAGGTTATGGGTGTAACAGCCGGAAGAAAAAACAGTAATTCAGAAATTTTATTAAAAGAAGCACTGCTTGTCTGTCAGGAGATGGGGGCAGAGGTCCGAATGATTAATTTAAAGGATTACAACATTATTGATTGTAATGGATGTACATCCTGTACAATGGGTATGTCCATGGGAAAATATACCGGATGTTCCCTGGATGATGCAGATGACAAAAAGAAGATTATGGATGTGATGCTGAATCAGGATGCAGTTATTTTTTCCGCACCGACGTATGATCTTATGCCGTCATCCTTATTTTTGAAATTTATGCACAGAAATCTGGCGTATGAATCAGCATTTTTGACCAAAATCGGGGCAATTGAGCCGAGAGATCGTGTGGGGGCGCTGATTGCAGTAGGTGGTTCTACCCGTTCCTGGCAGTCTATGGCACTGGAGTGCATGCAGGCAACCACATTTACAAACAGTTTCAAGATCGTGGATATGTATATGGCCACACAGGTCCCGGCTCCTGGACAGGTTCTTCTATATGATGAAAAAATTGCCCGGGCAAGAGAAATCGGTAAAAATGTCATGGAAGCGCTTAATACAAAACCGGAAGAACGAAAATGGCTGGGAGATCCGGATTATGGATGGTGCCCGAACTGCCACAGCAATTCACTCTGTCTGGGTGAGCCGCAGTGGAAAGGACTGCAGTATCCGATTGAATGTACGGTGTGTGGTGCAGGTGGTGATCTGGAGCGTACTCCGGACGGAAAATGGAAATTTGTTATTGCAGCAAATGGATTGGAGCGTGATCGAACCACTGAGGAAGGCCGTGGCGTTCACTGTGATGAGATTGCGGAGACACAGGGCGGATTCTTCATGGATCCAAAGAAAAGGGAAGAAGTTGCAGCAAAACTGCCAAAATATAAAGAACTGAAATTCCCGGAACTGGATTAGTTCTGTGTGATTTTTGCAGAAATATTCATTATAACAACAAAAAAATATAACAGAAAAGAATCAATTCCTTATGTATTTATTTATGGATGTGATTAAATAACAGGAAAAAGAAGAGGAGCATAGAATTATGGCATTTACACATTTATTAAGTCCGATGAAAGTCGGCAACAGAGTTTACAAAAATCGTATTGTAAGTGCGCCGATGGCATTCAGTCTTGTGGCACAGAATCCGATGGCAGCAGAGGTTTCCTATCGAAAATTGGAAGGACCTGCAAAAGGCGGAAATGCCTGTGTCATTCTTGGTGAGACAGATATTAACTTTCGCGATGCAGTACGTATCCCGGGATTCAAACCATTTGATTTTGCAAAACCGGAAGAAGATATGGATACATTCAACGCAGTAAAAACATATGCAGACCGCATCAAAAAACATGATTGTATCGCACTGGCTGAACTGGTTCACTGTGGAAAAGAAAAAGTTCCTTTTAATGATCAGCAGGAAGCAATCGGTCCGGTGGCCTGTACAAACTCCGCAGGTGTTCCGGTTCGTGCAATGACAAAAGACGATATGGATCGTATTGCAAATGATTTTGCTGTAGCTGCTACTTATATGCAGAAAGCAGGATTTGACGGTATTCTCGTTCATGGAGGACATGGATTTATTTTTACACAGTTCCTTTCCCCGTTAATGAATACTCGAACCGATGAATATGGCGGATCTCTGGAGAATCGTGCAAAATTTCCGATTCAGATCTGTAAAGCAATCCGTGAAGCTGTCGGACCAGATTTTCTGTTTGAACTTCGTATCGACGGAACAGACCATCAGCCGGGAGGAATTACACCGGAGGAGACCGGAAGATTCATTCAAATGGTAGAACAGTATATCACATCCGTACATGTTACGTGTGGTATTTACGAGGAATCTGTAAAGTCCGGTACAGAGTCCAGTATGTTCCATGAGCACGGACTGAACATCGGACCGGCTTCTATTATTAAGAAATATACATCTCTGCCGGTAGGAGCAGTCGGCGGTATCAACTCTCCGGAGCAGGTAGATCAGGCAATCGCAGATGGTAAGATCGATTTTGCAATTTTCGGACGTCAGATGCTGGCAGATCCGAATTTTGCACAGAAATGTATGGATGGTGATGAGGCTCAGATCCGCCGTTGTTTAAGATGTTATAAATGTTTCCCGGGATCTCCGGAGGAAGGTTATGATGATTTGCCGTTTACCAGTGAGCAGCTTGCGCTTTATGTAGGTCATTGTACCATTAACCCAATGGCTCACTTACCATTTGATATCGATCAGCTTCCGGCAGCAGAAAAAGGTTCTCAGAAGGTTCTGATCGTAGGCGGCGGTATCGCAGGTATCCAGGCGGCCATTACAGCGGCAGAGCGTGGACATAAAGTAACATTGGCAGAAAAATCAGACAAGCTTGGCGGACTTCTGTATTTCACAGACGTAGATATCGACAAACCGGATCTTCGCAATTTCAAAGATATGATGATCCGTGAGGTAAAACGTCATGATGTTGAAATTCTTATGAATACAGAAGTGACACCCGAATTCATCAAAGAATTTGCACCGGATGCGGTGATCCTTGCAACCGGTTCTGTTCCGGCCTGCCCGCCGATCAATGGTATTGAACATGCACATCAGGCAATGTCCGTATACGATGGAACCTGTGAGCCGGGCAAAAAAGTTGTTATGATCGGTGGCGGTCTGGTTGGCTGCGAGACAGGTCTGTATCTGCAGAAAACAGGTCATGAAGTAACCGTAGTAGAGATGCTTGACCGCGTGGCAAATGAATCCTTTGGTATGTATCGAGAAGCACTTGTATGGGAGATGGAGAAAAATAATATGACCATGCTTCCAAAAACAAAGTGTCTGGAGATCACACCGAACAGCGTGAAGATCGAAAATGCAGACGGTGTGCAGGAACTTGAGGCAGATACGGTACTGTATGCACTTGGCATGAAATCTGTGGATTACAGTGCACTGAAAGAAGCTGCCGGAGATGCAAGTGTGTATGTGATCGGTGATGCAATTCACCCGGGTAAGGTAGATCAGTGTACCAGAACGGGTTATATTGCAGCACTGAAAGTTGGAGCAAGTGAGGAATCTGTGGCATATATCCAAGAGTAAATCTTGCTTGTGTGGATGAAAAATATATTTTTATGAAGAGAAATCCGGTAATTTTGTCTCGGTCGCTAGCAATCGCTCCCTGAGAAAAAATTGCCGGATTTCTCTATTTACACAGTGAAGAATATGGATTTTTCATCCACGACGGCGCTGCGTGTCAGCTAAGCATCATATCTGTGAGTTAAAAAATGATGGAAGGTATGTAAAACTTGCGGGGAATCTTTTTGCGTGATAGTATGAACGCAGGCAGTAAAGAGACTGCGTTCATGAGCAAGTAGTAAAAGAGGATTGCGAATATCCGCTTTACTGCAGAGAATAAGAAAGATTTAAAGGAATTTACCACTGTGAAAAAAGTCATGAAATCCACAACGGTACTTGTTGTTCTGGCAACTATCATATTTACAATTTTATATAGGACAATGGAAAATGGAGTGCTGCTGTCACTGGCTATCACGGCAGGAACGATCAGCTATCATTTTGTCATGCGCTATGCGGTGGCAGGGATTTTCAGTCATGCTATGCACAATCGGGCAAATCTGTCTCGAAAATGGTATCAGCAGAGAAAATGGGAAAAGTCCCTGTATCAGAAACTACATGTGAAGCAGTGGAAAAGCAAGATGCCGACCTATGATCCAGACAGTTTTAATCTGAAATTGCATACCCCGGAGGAAATTGCAGGTGCCATGTGTCAGGCGGAACTGAGTCATGAAATCATTGTATTATTCAGTTTTTTGCCATTGCTGACAGTTCCGTTGTTTGGCGCTTTCTGGGTATTTTTAATCACATCAGTATTGTCAGCATTAATGGATCTTTTATTTGCTATTATGCAGCGGTATAATCGGCCAAGAATTTTGAAACTGTGCAGAAAATAGAGAAAAATGATATGAAAACGGAAAAATATCGGTGGGATTGCTAAAACGAAGGCAGGATGTGGTATAAAAATATTACATTCTGCCTTTTTTGCATATCTTCGCTTTTAATGATTAAAAAATATCAAAAAAGTGTTATAATGAAAAAGATTTATCAAAAAAACAACATGCGAACTATCGTGTGAAAATACATAAGAGGAAAATAAAACATTATGACATTAAAAGAATTGGAAATCGGTAAGAGTGCAGTGATCAAGACCGTAGGCGGCGAAGGTGCCCTGCGTCAGCACTTTTTAGATATGGGAATGATCCCGGGAGCGGAAGTAACGGTGGTAAAGCTTGCGCCGATGGGAGATCCGATGGAGTTACAGATCCATGGTTATGAACTGACACTGCGTCTGGCGGAAGCGGATCAGATTGAAATTGATCCCATTGGAAAGCGAAGTAACGAACATAAACGTACAGTAAAGGAACTGGGCTCTGAGCATCCTGGTATTGGTGAGACCGGAAAATTTCATTCGAAAAAAGATGAAAATCCACTGCCAGAGGGAACGATACTGACCTATGCGTTAGTAGGAAATCAGAACTGCGGAAAGACAACATTATTTAATCAGCTGACGGGTTCTAACCAGCATGTTGGAAATTTCCCTGGTGTTACCGTTGACCGAAAAGATGGTTCCATCAAGGGTCACCCGGAGACAGATGTGACGGATCTGCCGGGTATTTATTCCATGTCACCTTACAGCAGTGAGGAAATTGTATCACGAAATTTTGTCCTTGATGAAAAACCGAAGGCTATAATCAATATCCTGGATGCAACAAACATTGAGCGAAATCTGTATCTGACGATGCAGCTGCTTGAGATGGATATTCCAATGGTCGTGGCATTGAATATGATGGACGAAGTAATTGGAAATCAGGGATCCATTGATGTGAATGGAATGGAGGCATTGCTTGGTGTGCCGGTGATTCCGATTTCAGCAGCCAAAAATCAGGGTGTAGATGAATTGATTACCCATGCACTGCATATTGCAAAATATCAGGAACGCCCATTGCGACAGGATTTTTGTGATAAAAGTGATCATGACGGATCTGTTCACCGTTGTATCCATGCAGTGATTCATCTGATTGAGGATCATGCGCAGACAGCAGATATTCCGGTGCGTTTTGCAGCGACCAAAGCAATTGAAGGAGATCCGTTGATTCTGGAACAGTTGAAGTTGGATCAGAATGAAAAAGAGATGCTCGAGCATATTGTGCAGCAGATGGAAACAGAGCGTGGAATTGATCGAAGTGCAGCCATTGCAGATATGCGTTTTGACTTTATTGAGCGTTTGTGTGAGCAGACCGTTGTAAAGCCAAAGGAGAGCAAAGAGCGGATCCGAAGTGAAAAAATTGACCGGATTCTGACTGGAAAATATACGGCTATTCCGTGTTTCATCGGAATTATGGTGCTGGTATTTTATCTGACCTTTAATGTGATCGGAGCAGGGTTACAGACGTTGCTGGAAATGGGAATTGATAAACTTTCAGATGTTGTGGATGCAACAATGACGGCCACTCACGTCAATGCAGCAATGCACAGCCTTGTCATTGACGGAATCTTTAATGGTGTGGGAAGTGTGTTAAGTTTTCTGCCGATTATTGTAACCTTATTTTTCTTTTTGTCTCTGATGGAGGACAGCGGTTATATTGCCAGAGTTGCCTTTGTTATGGACAAATTACTGCGAAAAATCGGACTTTCCGGTCGAAGTATCGTGCCGATGCTCATCGGATTTGGATGTACCGTTCCGGCGGTTATGGCAACGCGAACTCTGACCAGTGAGCGAGACCGAAAGATGACCATTTTGCTGACACCGTTTATGAGTTGTACGGCAAAACTGCCAATTTATTCATTTTTTGTCAGTGCATTTTTCCCGAAACGTGGTGGCTTTATCATGGCAGGATTATATTTGCTTGGTATTGGTGTCGGAATTTTGATTGCTTTTCTTTATAAAGGAACATTATTCAAAGGCGAGCCGGTTCCATTTGTTATGGAGTTGCCAAATTACCGTTTACCGGGAGCAAAAAATGTGGCACAGCTTTTGTGGGAAAAAGCCAAAGATTTCCTGCAACGTGCATTTTCGGTTATTTTTATCGCAACAATCGTGGTTTGGTTCCTGCAGAGCTTTGATCTGCATATGAATATGGTTGCGGATTCCGCAGACAGTATCCTTGCTGCAATATCTGGTATTCTGGTACCGATTTTCCGCCCGCTTGGTATGGGAGACTGGAGAATCTGTACCTCCCTGATCAGCGGATTTATTGCAAAAGAAAGCGTTGTATCAACGATGGAAGTACTGTTTGGCGGAAGTATCGGAACAATGATTTCTTCTCTGACGGCGGCATCTATTCTGGTGTTCAGCCTGTTGTATACACCGTGTGTTGCTGCTATTGCTTCTGTAAAAAGAGAACTTGGTGCAAAATGGGCGGTTGGTGTAGTCATCTGGCAGTGTGTCATTGCATGGATTGTAGCATTGATCGTGCATTTAATAGGATTATTAGTTGGGATAGTATAAGTTAAGCCATCCTTCTTCTGGTTTCATAGCTTTCTGTATAGTCAACCAATAGTTTACAAAATCTTCACCAATTTTAGCACTCAATGCTGACATGACTAATGGTAAGAGCTATAGTACAGCCAGAACAAAGAAAGAGAGATAAAAAGGAGCAGAAAGTCGTAGAAGAGAAAAACAAATTTATCTTCAAATAAGATTTTAATTCAAGTCGAATGCATGTGAGTAGATCCCCGGCAGGATGTAAAAATCCTGCCGGGGATTTTTTGTTGCTCGCAAAACATATGTTTGGTATAATAAAACATAAACATGATTGGGTAGAATTGTGGGAGCATAAAGTACGGAACAATTCGTATGGCATCTTTTGCCCCTAACATCTAAATATGTAATAGAAATATATACACATGTAGTATTAGAAAATATAATTCAGAAAGGACAGGCAACGCATGAAGTTTTTTCATTTATCAGACCTTCACATCGGATTAAAACTGATCAACCGTGATCTGCGGGATGATCAGGAATATATTTTGCATCAGATCACGGAGCTTGCAGTGCAGGAACAGCCGGATGCACTGGTGATCGCCGGAGATATTTACGACAAGGCGGTTCCATCTGCAGAAGCCATGGAAGTATTAGATGGATTTATTTCTGAACTGACGGAAAAATTGCCGGATCTTGTGATCATGATGATTAGCGGCAATCATGACAGCGCCATCCGTGTAAACTGTTATCGAAATGTGCTGGCGCGGCAGAATCTTCATATGATCGGTCTGCCGCCGGTTCGCCCGGAAGAATGGATAGAAAAAATCGTATTGCAGGATGTCTATGGACCAGTAAATTTTTATCTGCTGCCATTTGTTAAACCTTCTATGGTAAAACAGATTACAGGAACGGATGAAAAGGGAAACAATCTGTCTTACGATGAGACAATCCGGCGTCTGATCGCGCGTGAGGATATCAATGAATCAGAGCGGAATGTGTTTGTCAGTCATCAGTTTTATTTGCCTGTTGGAAAGGATGCAGACGAGATTGAACGCATGGATTCGGAAATTCGTACTGTTGGAAATATTGATGAAGTGTCTGCGGAAGTATTGCAGGTGTTTGATTACGCGGCGTTGGGACATATTCATAAACCAATGAAAGTAGGAAGTGAGTATTATTGTTATTGCGGCACGCCGCTGGCTTGTTCCGTGAGCGAGGCAGGACAGGAAAAAGGTGTGATCGAAGTAGAACTTGGTGAAAAAGGCGAGGTGCAGACACGGGTACTTTCGTTAAAACCGTTGCACCAGATTAAAGTACTGAAAGGAAGTACGGAGGAGGTGCTGGCACAGACCTGTGAGGATTATGTATCCGTGACACTGACAGATCAGCCGGATTTTGATACTCAGGATCGGATCCGTGCGGCGTTTCCATATTTGTTAGAAATCCGTCGGGAAATGCTGACGCAGCGGGATTATGCAGCGGCATGGAAAGCACAGGAAAAAATTGATCCATTTGACATCTGCTGTTCATTTCTGGGGGATGCTACAGATGAAGAAAAAGAGATTTTACAGGATGTAGTGAACACGGTATTTACGGGAGGTGCGGCAGAATGAAACCATTGAAATTGACGATGCAGGCCTTTGGCTCTTATGTAAAGCCGGGAACCATTGATTTTGAAAAGCCGGAGCAGAATCTGTTTCTGATCACAGGTGATACCGGCGCGGGAAAAACGACGATTTTTGATGCGATTGTGTTTGCTTTGTATGGAGAAGCAAGTTCCGGTGCAAATAAAAAAAGCGGAAATGAATTACAGAGCCAGTATGCAAAACCGGATTTAGATCCTTTTGTGGAGTTGACATTTTCGGAAGGAGATGGCAATAGCCGACAGGTTTATACGGTGCGAAGAACCCCGCGGCATATCCGCCCGTTGAAACGCGGAACCGGAACGAAGGAAGAAAAAGAAACAGTATCACTGATTTTGCCGGATCAGACGGATTTTTCCCAGAATAAAAAAGAAACGGATGAGAAACTGGTGGAGATTCTGGGGCTGACCAAGGGGCAGTTTATGCAGGTCGCCATGATTGCCCAAGGGGAATTTATGGAATTGTTGCGGGCGAAATCTGACGAGAAAAAAGTGATTTTCCGAAAATTGTTCAACACGGAGCCGTATCAGAAAATCGTGGAGGAGTTAGGCGTGCGCCGAAAGGAAAAGCAGCAGGAAATTGCGGTGATCCGCACCGAGTGCCAGACCGAAGCCGGACATATCGAAATACCGGAACAGTATCAGCGTGCGGACATTGTGCGGGAACTCAAGGAAAAAGTGATTCGTTCGGAACGGTTTCTTGTGACCGATATGGAGAAGCTGCTGGAAGAATTGGAGCATTTGTGCGCATATTTGCAGGAAAAACAGCAGGAGATAAAAGTGCAGGTTCAGGCAGCAGAGCTGGAACGAAACCAGACGCAGGAGAAATTTGCGAAAGCAGAGCAGCTTTTGCAGGCGTATCAGCAGCTGGAGCAGGCAAAGACAGTTCTGGATGAATGCAAAGAGCAAGCGGAGCAGATTAAAAAAAAGGAAGTGTTGACCAGGCAGATTCGCAGTGCCTATGAGATTCAGAGTGGTTTTAAGCGTTTGCAGGATAGCATGCAATTGATCGAAAATAGCGAAAAAGAGCTCCAAAACTGTGAGCAGCAGATGCCGGAATTATTGAAAAATGTACAGGAAACTGTGAAACAGGAAAAAACAGCCGGAGCAAAACAGCAGAAGCAGAATGCGGCATACAATCGTGTGGCAGAGCGTGTCAATCAAGCACTTGAGACGTTCCAGAAGATTGCAGATGTGACGGCGCAGATACAGAAAAAAGAAGCGGAGCAGAAATCAGCAGAACAGGCAGCAAAAAAGGCAGAAGAAAAGCAGAAACAATTAGAGACTCAGATTCAGCAGTGGAAAGCGCAGGAAGAAGAAAAAAAGGATACGCCAACAAAGCTGGCTTATTGGGAAAATCAGAAAAAAGAAGCAGAAGCGCTGGCAGAGGAAGTAAAAGAAGCAAAGAAACTGCATGAGGAATTGGCAAAACAAAAGAAAGTGGTAAAAGCTGAGCAGAAAGCGTTTTCAGAAGCCAGCAAGAGCTATCAGGAAGCACATGGCAGATACGAAAACATGCGTCAGATTTTTTTCAACATGCAGGCGGGGCTGATTGCAAAGGAACAGTTAAAACCGGGGCAGCCATGTCCAGTGTGTGGTTCTGTGGAGCATCCAGCCCCCTGCGAACTTGCGGAGGAGCACAGTGAGATCACCCGGGAAAAACTGGATGAGATGAGTCTGAAAATCGAGAAACTGCAGGCAGAGCAGGAGGCTTGTGCGTCGAAAGCGCATGCCGCAGGTGCGCTGGCAGATGAGAAAGAGCAGATTGCAGAAAATGCGGTTGAAAAGTTGTTCGGACATATGAAGAACAGCTTAAAAGAAATTCCGGAAACGATGGAATTTGCTTTGGCAGAGGCGGTTGTAGAAAGTAGTCAAAAAGAACTTGAATTAGAAGGAAAACAACTGCTTGCAGATGTAAAGCTGTTGAAAAAAGTGCAAAATCAGTTGCAGAATGCAGAAACTGAGAAAGTGCAGCTGGAAGAATCATTACAGAAAGCAAAGAAATATCAGCAAAATGTACAGACAGAGCTTGAGAGCAGCCGTGCGGTATTAAAAAATCTTACCGGTTCGCTTACTTTTACATCGAAAGAAGAGGCGGAGCATGAGTTAGAAAGCGTAAATACAGCCAAGATGCAAGCGGAGGAAGCCTATGCGAAGGCAGCGAAGCTGACGGAGCGGGCAAGACAGACGCTGGATAAGGTGCAGGCGCTGGAAAATCGCTATCGGGAGGAACTCCCGAAGCTTGTGGAAGCGCGGCAGCAGCGCCAGACAGAATACGCAGAATTGTTGACAGAACGTGATCTGGCGGAAGAAGAATGGCAGGAACTGACACAGACTTATACGGCAAAAGATGCAGAAACATTTCAACAGAAAATCAATATCTACAAAGAAAAACTGGCACGGACGCAGGGCATTTATACTTCAGCAAAAGAGCAGATTGGGGAGCAGGACAAACCAGATCTGGAAGCAATCAGTCAGAAGCGTGAAGAAACAGAAGATCAGTTACAGAACCTGAGAAATAAGCAGGAACAATGGAATCAGTATACACGGACGGATTGTGCAACCTATGATATTTTGAAGCCCAAAATGGAAAGCCGTGCACAGATTCTGGCACAGCATCAGCGAATCAATGAGCTGTACAACCGTCTGGCAGGCAACGTCAGCGGTTCCCGAATGGATCTGGAAACCTTTGTGCAACGGCAATATCTGGAGAAAATTCTGTATGCGGCAAACCGGCGTTTTCTGGAAATGTCTGCTGGACAGTTTGAACTGCAAATGTATGATCTGGAGAAAGCCGGGGAGGGACGAAACCATGGTCTTGATCTGATGGTATATTCTGCTGTGACCGGAAAGGTGCGGGAAGTTCGTACCTTATCCGGTGGAGAATCCTTTATGGCAGCATTGTCACTGGCACTTGGTATGGCAGATCAGATTCAGGAAAGCTCTGCAGCGATCCATCTGGACGTGATGTTTATCGACGAGGGATTTGGCTCTCTGGATGAGCATTCCAGAAATCAGGCCGTGCGCGTGCTGCAGGAGATGGCAGGTGGAAGCAAGTTGATTGGTATCATTTCTCATGTGACGGAGTTAAAGCAGGAGATTGACGATCAGCTTATCGTTAGTAAGGACGAAAATGGAAGTCATGTGCGCTGGCAGATCAGCTGAATATAAAATCCCCCGGGATTAGTTGAAAAATGGCAGGAATATCGGTATGATGTTATGAAAGAATAGGAGGAACAGAACATGAAAGTTTTAATGTTAAATGGCAGTGCAAAAACCAATGGAAATACATACAGATCTTTACTGGAAGTAGGAAAACAGTTAGAAAAAGAAGGCATTGAATACGAGATTTTTCAGATCGGCGGTGAGCCGGTGCGTGATTGTCTAGGATGTAATCAATGTTCAGAAAAAGGATGTGTCTTTGACGATGATCAGGTAAATGAGTTCACTGCGAAAGCAAAAGAAGCAGACGGATTTGTATTTGGTACGCCGGTATACTATGCACATCCAAGCGGACGAATCATGTCATTTCTGGATCGCGCATTTTACAGCAGCGGAGCATCGTTTGCATTTAAGCCGGGTGCATCCGTAGCAGTAGCACGCCGTGGCGGTACGACAGCATCCTTTGATGCAATGAACAAATATTTTGGCATTTGTCAGATGCCGGTGGTTGGTTCTACTTACTGGAATCAGGTACACGGAGCAGTTCCGGGCGAGGCAGAAGAGGATGCGGAAGGTCTGCAGACTATGCGAAATCTTGCCAGAAATATGGCATGGATGCTGAAATGTTTTGAAGCAGGTAAGGCAGCAGGTGTGGCTTTACCACAGACCGAGCGCGATTATAAGACAAACTTTATCAGATAGCAGAGAGAGTAAATACAACGGTGGGTAGAAAAATGGCTATATTGGGAATTGATCTTGGAACGACAAATTCATTGGGGGCTGTATATCGGAATGGAAAAGTAGAACTGATTCCGAATAGGTTTGGATCTTTTCTGACACCTAGTGTGGTGAGCGTGACAGAAGATGGCCGTGTTTTGACTGGACAGATTGCAAAGGAGTGTCTGATCACACACCCGAAGGATACTGCGTTTTCTTTCAAAAAAGATATGGGAACGGATCGGAAATATGTGCTTGGTGGGAAAAGTTTCCTGCCGGAAGAACTATCGGGATTTATTATCAATGCGATTGTGGAGGATGCAAAAGCATATCTTGGAGAAGAAATTGAGGATGTGATTATTTCAGTTCCAGCGTATTTTCATGATAAACAGCGTGTGGCGACAAAACGGGCTGGTGCATTGGCAGGAGTGAACGTAAAAAGAATCGTAAATGAGCCGAGTGCGGCTGCGCTGGCTTCTTATTTTGATACACAGAATGAGCAGTTGTTTCTGGTATTTGATTTCGGCGGGGGTACGCTGGATGTCTCAATTGTGGATTGCTTTGACACTATGGTAGAAATCCTGGCTGTTTCCGGAGATAATCATCTGGGTGGTGATGATTTCAATGAAGCCATTGCAGAAGGCTTCCTGAGAGAACATCAGCTTCAACGGGAAAACTTAAGTGAAAAGGAGTATGCGATCCTGATTCGTCAGGCGGAAAAATGTAAAATTGCTTTATCCACAGAGCAGGAAGTAAAAATGACCGCGGTGCTTGGCGGGCAGATGTATCAGAGCGTGTATACAAACGAGCGGATGATGCGGGAGAGTTCTGCCGTCTGGAAACGGATTCAGACAGTGCTGCGGCATGCGTTGCGGGACAGCCGTGTGGAGCTGGAGGATATTGATGCAGTGATCCTGGCGGGTGGATCCGGTAAAATGCCACTGGTGCAGTCTTATATGGAACAGCTTTTTGATCAGACACCGCTGGTTACCGGATTCAGTGATCAGCTGATTGCCCGGGGACTAGGGCTGGTGTGCGGCGTGATGGAACGGAAAGATGAAGTGCGGGATTATATTTTGACAGATATTTGTCCATTTACACTGGGGACCAGTGTTCATAATGAAGCGGATCCGAATCATCCGTACATGAGTGCTATCATCGAGCGTAACACGATTCTTCCGTGTTCCAGAATTCATCGTTTTTCCACGGCTTCGGATTATCAGAAGGAAGTGAAAATTGATATTTTGCAGGGAGAAGAACCTTATGCGGAGGACAATGTGCAGCTTGGTGTGATTACAACACTGGTTCCAAAGAAAAAACGAGGCGAGGAATCTGTGGACGTCCGTTTCACTTACGATATTAACGGTATTTTAGAAGTTGAAGTAACGGTTGTTTCTACCGGAAAAAGTGTGACGAAAGTACTGTCCCAGAACATGGATGAAAAAGAACTGGAAAAAAGGATGAAACAGCTGGAAAAGTTAAAGGTACATCCAAAAGACCTGACAGAAAATCAATTGATTCTGGAGCAATTGCAGGCACTTTACGAAGAAACTTTGCCAGAGACCCGGGAAATGCTCATGTATCATATTCAGCAGTTTGAAGGTGTTTTGGCACTGCAGGATCCGCGGAGGATTCGGAAATACCGGGAATATCTGGAACGAATGATCGCGTCATTGGAGAGCTATGATCCATTTGAGGGAAAACTGGATTTCCCGGAGTGGAAGGATGACAACGATGATAATGATGAAGGCGAAGAATAAGAAATATAGAGTAAACAGACACTTTTGGAGGAGGCAGTGAGATGTATGAATCAGAAGCGTATGAGATTTTACATATCAAACGAGGAAGTTCGCAGGAAGAGATAAAAGAAGCTTATGCAGCTTTATCAAAACAGTACCATCCGGAAGAGCATCCGGAAGAGTTTCAGCGGATTCATGAGGCGTATATGACGTTGCACAGGCGGAATCGCGGACGCAGAGCGGATAGTCAAAATCAGGAATCGGAGCAGAAGAATGCAACAGAAGAAGTTTCAATGGAAGAGTCGGAAGAAAGCCGAAATCAGGATGTTTTAGAAGAACGTGCAGAACCGGAAGCTCAGAGTGAAACCTATGATATGGAATCTTCAAGGGAGTATAATACAGAAGAAAATCGTGCAGATCTGTCGGAAGGGGAAGCACAGCAGGAGTCTGCACCGCAGTACAATTTTGATGAAGTAATCGAAAAAAACGAGCGCAAGGACGAACAGCGCCTGATTTTGCTGATCCAGAAAGCACTGGTAGAAATGGAAATGTTGTTAAAACCGCCATATTGTGACAAATTTAAGATGTTTCAGCAGTTTTTTCAAAAACCGGAGTATCAGACCGCGTTGAAGCAGCCTGCATTTATGGCATATTTTGCGGATATGTTGACAGACAGTCATCTTAAACCGATGATTTATGATCACATTATTGAATATTATCGTTTCCGGGGACTGGATCCGAAAGAGATGTATGAGGAAGCAGCGAAGCTTTATTATGTACTGGATGACAAACGCGGCATGAAGAAAAAGAAAGTCGGGTTCTGGCAGGGGGTACTTCCGGTTGCAGCAATCGCAGGTATCCGGGCCGGTACAAGATCTGCAGATCCTGGAACCGCTACGGGAAACCTCTTCGGATTCCTGTTTGTGGTTGTCATTGTTATTGCGCTGATATATATTTTATATCGGCAATTGTATAAGAATCATTCCGGACTGTTTGCGCAGGCCATTGTGTCATTGTTATTGACAATTTCACAGTTTGTCATATTGATGGGAGATTTTTATGCACCGATGATGGGAACCGGTGCGGGAACATTACTTTCTGTTTTTCTGTGTTTAATGGGTATCATCTGGCTGATCGGTATCGGAATTGCAGCAATTATTAAGAAGATTAGAAGGTCATCTCAGAGATAGAGAGAAGTCAGTCTTTTTGCCCAGAAAAGCAAAAAGACTGACAACTAAAAAAGAGCATATAAAATAACAGAAAACTATTGACAAAACGCTGGAGATGCGTTACTATAATCTCAACAAAAGAACTAAGAAATAGAGGTACAGTCCAATGAAATAAGAAGAAAGATTTCATAATTTAAGGATAGGAGGTACGGTCCAAAAGGAACATAAGTAATCAATTAATAAACTGAGAAAGTTGAAGGTGTAGACAATGAAATTACAGGAAATTCATTAAGAGCCCGGTCGAAAGAAGAAAAAATCGATCGGGCTTAAATTTTACCTTTATTCAGGTATGCTTTACACAAAAAGGTAGATCCTGTTTTCGATGATAATTATCTTATATTTGCAAGTATCATTGCAAAATATCCCCATTCCCAATAAAGAGATTCAAAGCTATTTTCCAGATATTCATAAATATCGTCATCTTCATAGCCTGTCATTCGGGTAAGAATGGCAATGGTTTCACGAACCGTTTCATATGCAAGCGAAGTCTGTCCGGAATTCAGCCAGGACAAAAACAGTCCATAACGGATGGCTGCATATTCCATGCCGATCCATTGCATATGAATGATCATACTGTCCAGATTACCTTCAGGAAGTAACAGATCGGAATAGATTTCGTTAGCCAGAAAGGCATGGAGCAAAGGTTCATATTTTTTTAATTCATCGTGAAAGTTTTTCCAACAATCAATCAGATCATAGTCAGATGTTCCAGCTGAAATCTGAGACGCAAGTGATAACAGCGGTGTCAGAAAATGAGTATACAATCCTTCTTTTTGATAGTTGACAGCCAGATCCTGTAAAAGTTCGTTACACTCATACAACATATCTTCCAGAGAAAAATCCATCTGATGGATAGCAGTGGATAATTCTGTAACTGTCTCAACGGAAAAATAATCATCCAGCAGTGCTTTCGTCAATTGTTCCTGTTCTGGAAATTCTGAAAGAATGTAAAAACATTCCATCAATATCAATTCCGGGGATTGGTTTATATCCTGCGTCAGGTGAATGATCTGATCTCGAAGTTCAAAAAGCAGCGTGTCAATGTCATCAGCCGGAAGCTGTGAGACAACGTTTGGAAACTGAATAAGGGGTTCGGTCTGCCAGAGGTCAAGAACCGCAGGACAGCCCGGCATCAGGGAAGCTTCCGTATGGTTGGAAAAGTCGTGGTTTTCCCGTGGAAACATTGAGCAGGTTTCCGACAGAATGGAGTCACCATGGGCCAGTACCAGACGGCAAAGCTTGCTTTCCAGCAGAAACGGACATTTTTTATGGCCTGTTAAAGTGATGATATGCTGCCCGTCTCTGTCATAGGTATATTCGGATAAGGCAGCATGATGAGATTCCATATCTTTGGGTGGTTGGATGTGACACCAGCGGTTATAGGTGTCATTGTCCACTGCGATTTTCCATTCCTGGCAGCAGGTAATGGGACATTTGTCAGCGATACATGTAAATTTTTTATAGTAATCAGGTGCGTAAATCTGCATATTGTTTTCTTCCTTTTTCCTGTATTGTAGCATGAGCCATGTTTTTTTCCAATCTGAGTGTAAAAAATATTTCACAAAATTGCAAAAAATCTTAAATTTGAAAAATTACCAAAAACGATGTTTTTTGATTAATAAAGGGATAAAATACAGGATTTACCAGCTTTTGTGCAACTTGTATAGTCGAAAAACGAGGGCAAAAAACCGGATTGACAGTCGGTATCAGGGTGCATATACTAGAGCCACATCAAAATCTCAGGCAGAGACAGTTCCTGTTAGTTCATTTGCCTGATCGGACATATCTTGATAAAAAATTCTGGCCGTTTTTGGCAGCAGATCCAATTTTGATGACAGCAATGAAAATTTCAGGAGAAAGAGAAAGGAATGGAAACATGAAGAAAAAACAGTTACTTACGATGTTGGGAGCAATGACACTGGCATTGATTCTGGGGGCAGCACCATTGACACAGCCCGTTCTGGCAGCAGGAAACACAGGAATGGAAAGTCAGAGCGCTGTAATGGACGCATTGAGGGACAATGACATTATCGATGTCACAAAATGTGGATCTGTAACGATTCATAAGTATGATCTGACAGCAGCAGAAGCAGCAGGAGATTTCACTGCAGGAAGCGTGCGTGCAACCGGGGAGATGAATACAGAGATTGAGAAAAAACTGGCGGATTATGCGGTTTCCGGTGTGCAGTTTTCCTGCCTGCGTGTGGGAAATGTGGAGACACACAGTGTGAATGACGGAACAAAAACAGCGGTGGAATTAGTGTATGAAATTCCGGAAAAACTTGCGGAAATACTTGAACTGACGAAGGCAGACAGCATTAATATGACATCTGCGGCGGAGGCAGAGCCTTGCCAGAATACAGGAGTCTGGCACTTTACCAGCCAGCAGATTTCAGATGCACTGGAGGCAATTTTGAAAGTGGATAATGTATCTGCAAAAAATGCACTGGAAAAATATCTATGCGATTATGGAACAATGGATTCTGTCACGGATCAGACTGCGGCAAAGGGAGTAATAAACCTGCCAAAAACAAATGCAAATGGTGTTACATCTGTCGAAGAGCTGGATCTGGGATTGTACCTTTTTGTGGAGACAGAAGTACCGGAGCAGGTGACAGAAACGGTGAATCCCTGGTTTGTACAGCTACCGTTTACAAATGAGGGAACGAATGGGGGAGATTACTGGCTGTATGATATGTCGGTTTACCCGAAAAATCAGACCGGAAATCCAACGCTGGATAAGAGTGTGAGAAATGCGTATAGCAATACAGTATCAGCTAATGGTCAGACAGCATCCGGAACAGATAAAAACAAAAGTGTCCATGCAGGAGCAGACTATGTGTCACGCAATGATTCAGAGTCGCTGGTGGTCTACCATGGACCAGAGCAGGGCGGGAACGAAGGTGATAAGACAAAGGCTGCGTATGTGGCAAATCGCGGTGGTTATACCAGTGATGGCGTGACAGCCGGAAAAGATGGAACTGCGATCAGTACGGATTTTTCCTACCGTGATACAACAACTGCTTCTGAAGGTGATCTGCTGGATTACATCCTGGTATCAAAACTGCCACATATCAGTTCACAGGCAACGTATCTGAGTGAATACACTTTTACAGATACCTTGTCAAAAGGCATTGTGTACGGAAAAGATGTGAAGATTGCTTTTTATGATAATGCGGCAGATGCCAATGCAAATAATACAGCGAATGCGGCACTTTTGTGGAATCTGGCTTCCGGTGATTATTCACAGAATTATGTGGATGTGACTATTCAGGATCCAAATACCGGAGCGCATACCTCGGACGGATCCACCAGAATGATAGTATCCCTGACAGAGGAAGGACTTCGCGTAATCAATCAGGGTCTGCAGAAGGTGAAAGGGCTGGAACATGGGCTGTCAGATTATTACATGGTCGTATATTATACGGCAACCGTCAATTCAGATGAGTCTGTTATTTTGGGAGATGATGGAAACCCGAACAATGTAAGTCTGATCTGGAGCCGGACTTCCGACGGTTTTTACAATATGCTGGAAGATCGCAATTACGTGTATTCCTATGGTTTGAATCTGACGAAGACATTTTCTGACCAGAAAGGAAGATTTGATCATGTAAAATTCAAATTATATAACAGCACGGATGCATATTATGTAGTGGCAGAGAAGTCGACAGAGAAGGATGGCGTGTACTATGTCACAGGGAAAACGACAGATCCCCAAAAAGCAACTGCCTTTACTCCGGCAGCAGCAGACGGAAAACTGATCGTAAATGGTACAGAGGCAGATACTTATCAGCTGACAGAGATTGAGACAGACGATGGTTACAATCTTCTGAAAAACCAGATTGTAATTGATATTTCTTCGACAGACCGCGATGTTATTGCTTCAGTGGCTGGAGTGACCGGCATGGATGCGGAGGCTGTAAAAGCAATTGTAGAAAATTATCAGGGTGGAATCTATGACGAAAATAAGAATCTTGTCACGAATCAGATGGATGAACTATTTGGTACAGAGGCTGGAGCGCCGGCTGCGGAACAGGCAAATGGACGTACTATCGGAAAGACGGATCTGTATGTCGGAAAAATCAAATCGGCGAGCGCAACCGTAGATGATATTTCGGCCAATATGACGGATCAGAATGGAGTAGTATTGCTGTCCGTTAATAATACCAAAGGTTTTCTGCTTCCACAGACAGGTGGAAAAGGAATGTATGTGGTGACAATTCTCGGCGCGATTGCGGTAGCAGGCGGTTATTGCCTGGTTGTACGAAAAAAAGAGATTCATGAAAAATAAGATAAGAGCATCTGTGGCGATTTTACTTGTCTGTGGAGGTCTTGGCATGGCGTTTTATCCATGGATCAGTAACTGGGCATATGACAGGACGGTACAGTCGGAAGTGAAAGTGTATGAACGTGAGACCGGGACGGCAGATGCCGGGGAGACAGAGCGGCAATGGAATCTGGCGAGACAATATAATAAGGCACTGACAGATTCAGTGATGGCATTGACGGATCCTTTTGTCACAACGGGAAAAAACACAGGAACGTCTTTGAAGGAATTGTATGAAACGGCATTGCGGAGGAATGAGGAAGGGCTGATGTGTTTTGTGGAAATCCCCAAAATTCAGGTATATCTTCCAGTGTATCACGGCACTTCTGAACGGGTGTTGAAGTGCGGTGCGGGACATTTGCAAAATTCAGCCCTGCCAGTGGGAGATTTTGGCTGCAGACCGGTAATCTCAGCACATTCCGGGGTCAGTACATCAAAAATGTTCAGTGATCTTACTGAATTAGAAGAAGGTGATTTGTTTTACCTTCATGTACTGGAGCAGATTTTTGCTTATCGGGTATGCGAAATCCAAGTGATATGGCCGGATGAGACGGATATGCTGCTGGCACAGAAAGACCGGGATTTGGTCTCGCTTCTGACATGTACGCCGTATGGTGTGAATACGCAGCGTCTTGTAGTAACCGGGGAACGGGCAAAAGATGATCTGACCGGTTTCACGGAGAAGTCAGGGAAAGATGCAGTAGCCGAAACCTTGGAATCAGATTGGATGAAAAATTACAGACGGGCATTGACAGCAGGTGTGTCGATTGTAGCGGTAACGGTGATTAGTCGTATGATGATACAGAAACGAAAACAATCGCGTAGACGTATTTTTGAAGGAAGAGACAGTATTGGAAGCGGTGACAGAAGTGGGTAAGAGACGATCTGTTCGGAAAGTGCTCGGTTTTGGCCTGATCTTATGCGGTATCATGGTGATTTTGATCCCAGAACTAGAGGCGGTGAAAGTACAGCAGAACGGAGCTTCTGAGATTCAAAAAATTCAGGATCATGTGTTGAATGATGAAAAAAGGAATGCATTGTGGTATGAAATCTGCCGGTATAATCGGGAACTGTATGAAAATGGACAGACTGAATTTAAGGACGAGGAGACTGTGACACATCCACCGGAAATGTTAGAAAATCTGGAAACTGATTTGTTTGGATGCATTGCAATACCGGTGATGAACTGTCAATTACCGCTGTATCTTGGGGCTTCGCCAGAAAACATGGAGCGTGGAGCAGCGGTGCTTGGCGGGACATCTGTTCCGATAGGCGGAAATAATACAAACAGCGTAATCGCCGGCCACCGGGGATGGAAGAGAAACAAATTTTTCAAGGAAATCGAAAAACTGCGTGCAGGAGATGTGGTATATGTGACAAATCTATGGGAGACGCTCACCTATCACGTGGAAAATGTAGAAGTGATAGAACCGGACGACAGTGAAAAGGTGAAGATTCAGGAGGGGAAAGATATGATTACTCTAATCACCTGCCATCCCTATCGCTCCGGTGGCAAATATCGGTATGTAGTTTACTGTGTGCGGGATGTCTGAGGAATCAGACAGTTTTTAGTAAAAGTAAAAATAAGATAAGTAGAAAAGGTGTTTTACCTAAAAAGTTTAGAAAAGGTATGAGGTGGAAAAATTGAAACGAATGCCAAAAGGTACAAATCGTACAAAAAAAGCATGTTTGTGGCTGGTCGCCTGCGGAATATTAAGTCTGCAGATTCTACTTCCGTGGCAGGCACATGCAGCAGAGGCTGGGGTCACGTGGAAGAAAGTGACCCAGGGAATCAATGAGCAGAATCAATATGTATACGATGGAAATAAAACCGATGGAACAATGTCCTCCCGTGTGCTGGAGAAGACATCCGCGGGCATATGGGGCTACATTGACAGGGGAATAGTGAAAAATACAGATTCTATTCTGACACCAAATGGAGGTGGCTGGTGGCATGTGGTAAATGGCTGGGTAGACACTTCCAGTGGTGTATACAGTACAACGGACGGTGCATTTGAATTTGTAGATGGAAAACTGGACTTCATGGCAAATCAGACCGTTGCCAGTTATCGAAGTCAGCGCCGTTATCTGCTGGATGGAAAAGTTGACGGGGCATATACAGGACTTGGTACAGATGAAAATGGAATATACTGGATCGCACAGGGGACTGTGGATGAGTCTTACACAAATGTGGTCAAAGATACAATCGGGCTGACAAATTCTGCCGGATGGCTTTGTATCAAAAAGGGTGTTTTTGATGCGGATGCGGATACGATTGCGAAAAATGAAAATGGCTGGTGGAAAATACGAAATGGGCTGGTTGATTTTTCTTATAACGGTCTTGCAAAAAACGAAAATGGCTGGTTTTATGTGCAGGGTGGAAAAGTAAATTTCAGCTATAACGGTGTGGCACAGAATGAAAATGGAATCTGGTATGTTGCCAATGGAAAAGTAGATCTTGGCTATAACGGACATGCGTACGGTTATTATTTTACCGGCGGAAAAGTGCAGTAAGGGAGGACTGGAAATGAGAAAACGAATGAAACGGATTTTCTGTGTGCTTGTGTCCGGTATGTTGCTTTGCGGATCTGCTTTGCCGATAGGGGCTGGTTCTGTTATGACATATGCGGCAGAAGTTAATGAATGGCAGATGGAAAATCAGAATGAAACTGAGACGAAAGAGCAGAGTGAGAATCTGAAACTGCCGGAAAGTCAAAATCAGAATCCGGAAGAAACTGGGAAACAGGCGCAAAACGACGGGCAGGAGCAGGTAGAAAGTCAGGATCAGTCAGAGCTGAAATGGAATATAGCAACATTTGCAGCAAAAAATACGACGCTGACAAAGAGTACGAAACAGATGTTTGCAGGATATTATCCAAGCGGAGCTTATGATTGTAAAGAATCGATTTTGTATCTGAATAACAACTGGTGCTGGTGCATGGAACCGTCGCAGGTTATCGGAAATGTGGGAAGTGGTGTAAACTACGCACTGGCAAATAACGGAGATGCTCTGCAGTGGATAAAAAAACGTTTTGGCTGGAACTGGGCAAAGAGCAATAATCTGAGCAAAGCAGTTTATTTTGCGAGAAGTTATTTTCCGGGGGATGCTAACTGTACGTACGCATTGATTCAAAATCTGATCTGGTCAGAGATCACGAGCAGTGAAAGTCCGTCAGAGGCGGGCCGGTATTTATTGACAAATGGAGCGGAAAAATCCGCACATGTCTGCACACATCTGGATACGAAGGAAAAAGTGCAGGCGGCAATTCGCAGTGTATGGGCGAAAGTAAGCGAGTATCATAAGATGCCGTCTTATAACGGACAGATCATACATGTTTCTGCTGGACAGTCCTGCTGGGTACCGGATACGGGCAGTGCGACGAAAGACCTGACTTTTACCAGTCCCAGCGGAGTACAGGTGACAAAGCAAAATAATGATGGAATCTGGATTCGTACAGATGCATCGGCAGCAGGAAAATCGTTTACGATCAATTTTACAAAAAATACAGTGCCATCAGGAAACGAAGGGGTACTTGTATATGAAGCGACGGATAAGCGTCGGCAGGCAGTGGCACTGTGGAATTCAGCAATTACACCGGATTACGGTTCTGTTCGGGTGATTGTTGACAGAAATGAATATCTGAATGCAAAATACAAAGCCCGTGAGGCTGTTTCACCGGCATTTGATCTGCATATTGAGAAGACGGATTCTGATACAGGCGAGCCGCTTGCAAATGCTGTGTTTGATGTTTATATGGATGGAGTGAAAGCAGCATCTGTCACAACTGACAATGATGGAAAAGCGGCATATCACTGGAGGGGAGACGTGCTGTATACTTCTTATTATGAAGATACACAGCCGGTTCTGCTTTCTAGTGAGTGGAATCAGGCATACAATACCGCCAGAAATAATGTAAAAGAACAAGTGAATCAGGCACTTGCAGATTTAAAAGAACAGACAACGCATACATGGAAAGTTGTGGAGTGTCAGGCGCCGGAAGGGTATGAATTAAATGAGACAGTATGGGAAGAAACTTTTGACCTAAATACAGAGGCTGTAGAGGTTGATTATACGAACCGCCCGAAAAAAGGCTTTCTGAATATGAAAAAAATTTCTGCAAATCCGGGAATCACGGATAAAAATGCATGTTACAGTCTAAATGGTGCGGTATATGGAATATACGGGAGCGTGGAGGATGCAAAAGCAGACCGTAACAGACAGGAAACTCTGACGACAGATGCAGATGGAAATTCCAATGAAGTCGGACTGTATGCGGGTATCTATTATGTAAAAGAAGTAACCGCTCCGGCGGGGTATGAACTCTGCAACGAAAAAGAAGACAGTCAGGCAGAAGCTGGTATCCATACGGTTGAGATAAGATCAAATGAGACAACGACGTTTACCTGCAAAGAAAAACCGGGGGATAATCCGTTCGCATTGCTGCTTCAGAAACTTGATCAGAGAACCGGATCCGTAACGGTATCCGGAACAGCTTCGGTCCGCGGTGCGATCTTTGAACTGAACTATTATGCAAATACAGATGGAACGATTGATTCTGCCGTCAGAAAATGGTATTTTAAAACAAATGAAAACGGCACTTTCAATTGTAATGAAGAACAGCAGGTTGTAGCAGAGTACCAGACAAATGACGGACAGGTTTTTCAATCCGATGCGTTTTATAAGGATACGGAGGGCAGAATTGTGTATCCGGTGGGAACCTATCAGATACGGGAAGTGAGCGCACCGTTATATTTTCAGAAATCGGGTCATATGCATTTTATGACAAATAAAGCGCGAAATGCGGAGGTCACAGAAGGACTTATAGCTGTAATCCGTCAGGAAGTAAACGGCGGAAAGACACAGGTTTATGATGGCAGCCAGGTCACAGATGGAAAAATCGAAGCAGCTAATCTGAAGGCGGAAGCATATGATGAGCCACAGTATGGAAGCGTTACTATATATAAAGAAGAAACAGATGGCAGCAGAACACATCTGTCTGGGGTAAGGTTTAAAATGACAGGTCAGACAGATGGAACAGAGTATGAGGCGCAGACGGATGCGGAAGGCAGGATCGTCTGGAAGCAACTTGTTTCTCAAAAGTATGTGATCACGGAGGTACAGACGGTAGACGGAAGAAGTCTGCTGAAGGAGCCAATCGAAGTGACACTTCCGATGGAAATGACCTGGGAGGAGATTCGGAAAAATGGTGCGGATCCGACACAGGCCGTGTTTGACGAGGTATCCGGAAAATATTGTTTCTACAATATAAGTCTGACAGTTGGAAACAGTGTGACTTTTGATATGCCGATGACCGGTGAAAATCCGGCCAGAAGTTATTGGGTACTGATCTGTGGTCTGGCTGTGGCTGCAGCAGGTATTTTTATCCTGCTGAAAAGAAGCAGCCGGAAGTATCACAAAAATGAAAAAATATAAACAATAAAAAAACAGAAAAAGAGGTTGACGAAGACTTGCTTCCTATGCTATAGTATATGGGCGATGGAAGTAGGTCTTTTTTTTATGCCTAAAATTGAATGTACATGATTTTTCATGGACAAACAGTTGCAAAGAAAATTAATGGAGGTGGAAAGTTGTGCGCGTAAAGATTACATTGGCATGCACAGAGTGCAAACAGCGTAATTACAACCTGA
>CAKRKO010000035.1 GCA_934358495.1 uncultured Eubacterium sp.
AGTATTTCGGAGAAGAGGGAGAAGCCGGTCCATTTGTATATAATAATGGAGAATATGTGGGAACATTAACGAATAATTAACAGAGGATAAAAACCGGTAAACTCTCGTTATAGACAGACATTGGATGCTTCATTCTGAATATAATATGAAAAATAAAGATCTTTTTATCGATGAAATGTATGATTAACAATAGATAGTATATAAAGAGGATGACATAAAAAATACCTCAAGTAAATTTAGATTATTACTGACCTGTCAGTTGGTAAAAATCTAAAAATACAAGAGGTATCTAACATGAATCTTAAAAGCACAAAGAAGAAAAATCAAGTAATTACAGCAAATATTTTTGAACAGCAGGAACTTTTGAAAAAAGCGGAGGTGATCAGGGAAAATCTTAAAGCTTCAACCTGGCATGAGTTAGAGACCAATGGTAAGTTTGATAAAAATGAAAAACTCTCATTTATCAGTGATGATATGCCTATTTTAGGATGCGATGTCGGCAGAGAAACGCACTATGTGAGAGCAATCGATACCCGCGGCAGAGAGCTCAGTAAGTCCGCTTTTTTCGTTTAATAATGATTCAGAGGGATTCCAGAGTGCAAAGGAATGGGCGGTAAAGATAGCTGCTGAACATAATAAGAATCAGATCGTGCTTGGCTTAGAGCCGACAGGCCATTACTGGTTCTGCCTTGCAACATGGATGATTTCCAATGGAATCAGCGTTGTTCAGGTAAATCCTTATGCTGTGAAGCAGACGAAGGAGGTTGACGACAACAGCCAGCTGAAAGACGACACGAAGGATCCGAAACTGATTGCAAATCTTGTCAAGGATGGCAACTTCGGTATGCCATATCTTCCGGAAAAACTTTATGGGGAACTTCGCAGGTTATCGATGTTCAGAGATCAGCTGAATGAGGACAGAATCCGTTCCATAAACCGGATGCACAGGGAGATGAAGATCTATTTCCCAGAGTATAAGGATACGTTGGGAAAAGTCGATGGTGCATTCAGCCTGGAACTGCTGAAACAGGTACCATTTCCGGATGATTTAAAAGCACTTGACGAAGACGGAATAAGACAGATCTGGCACGAAACTAAGCTTAGAGGACGCGGCTATAGCAGGTCAGGAGAAATCTTAGGCTATGCGAAATCAAGTGTTGGTATCAAGGATGGAGCGAACGCAGCCAAAATGGCGGTACAGTGGTTTGGCTTGACATTATAGGAAGGCGATTCTTATCGACTCCGAGAGACTCTACGGAACAATGGAACCGACTTCGAAACAGTAGTTAAATAGTAACTGCACCTGCGGTAGCAATGCTGCAGGTGCCAAACTCGGTCGAAAGTGACCTAGTTTTCAATGAGCGGTTGACCTAATTTTGGGTTGACATATACAGAATGTGGATGTGGACACTCTGCTATTGACAAATACATAGGCAGATAGTGTGATTCAATCAATGAGGTAGGGTTTTCACAACGTAAACTGGTTTAGAAAAAGAGAGGAAACACGTATGAAAATCAAAAATGTCAAAGACGTAAACACATTCTTAGGAGTTGTTAATGAGTGTACTGGAGATGTAATCTTAACATCAGAATATGGTGATAAATACAATCTGAAATCTACATTGTCACAGTATATTGCAATTGCAGCACTTCTTGGTCAGCATGGAGAGGAACTTGAGTTATGGTGTTCTAATCGTGAGGATGAAGCTAAATTCCTGCATATGTTTCAGGATAACCCGGAAATGATGTAATTACTCCTTTTTGTTGGAAAGATTTCCAATTATGTGAGTGGCGAAACATTATGGATTGATTTATCCAACAAATAATAAAAATGAAATAAAATAAGGGCAGACAAAACGGTACGTTCCAGGCGAGGAATGTACCGTTTTGTTTATCAATGATAAGCAGAAGACAGAGAGGAACAAGATTCTGTATAGAAAAATCTGATTATTATGGCATATTTATTGAGTTGTAATTTATGAAACATTATGAAACATCGTCATTGTTTTGCGGAAAGAACAGCATTGCAGAAGCAGTAAAAATTCCATTTTCGTATTCAAATAAAATAGTTCCGTTATATTTTTCTACTGCCTGAGTGACATTATGCAGTCCCCATCCGTGAAAAGATGATTTGCGTGTTTTGCGTGGAAGTCCATCATCTGTAAATTTAATTTCTTTGGATGGATTGGAAATTTCAATCAACACAAATTTCTTGATGCTCTGGATACGGATTTTTAATGGAGCAGCCTGTTCTGGGAGTTTACCGGTGGCTTCAATGGCGTTATCCAGTAAGTTTACCAGTATCGTACAAAGGTCGGCGGCTTCGATTCCGGTTTTATCCGGAAAATCGGTTTGAATCTCATAGTGGATGTTTCGATTTTCCATGAGCTGTATTTTATTGTTTAATACGGCATCTACTACATCATCACCGGTCCAGTGGGTTTTCTTTAAAATCTGGACGGGTTTCTGAATCGCGGCGATATACGTTTTCGCTTCCGGTATATTTCCATCGTCCAGCAAATGATCCAGAGCAATCAGGTGGTTGTTCAGATCATGATATAATCTTGCATTCTGGCTGTATACTTCGTTTAGGTTCTGATATTTTTCTTCCAAAAGATGTTTACTCAACGCTTCCTTTTCCAGTAAATGCTGTCTGTTTCGCAGGTCAATTTCAAAGAGCAGAACGGTAAACAGCAGCAGTAAAAAGGCGATGAGGATCACCCAGAACTTTGGAGCATCAAAATAGTTGCTGAATGTTTTATGCATCAGGTAGATCATAACAAAACATCCAACACCAGTAGCGATAAGCAGTTTCCAGACTTTCTTTTTTCCATCACTCATGCGACGGATGATTGCAGCTGTAATCAGGACAAGTGCAAGTTCACATCCTTTTGTAATCAGAGAAAACGCAATCGTTGTCCGGTCAGGATAGGAATGAAGAACCGAAAGGAACCTTGCTCCGTGACGTGAAAAGTTCAACATCATTGTGATATAAAAAAGTTCAATACATCCCGCCATCAGCACATAAAAGGCGGAAAGAAAAATTAAAACAAAAAACTTCTTGCGAACTAAAATACATCCGCCGATAAAAAGAATCAGGATATACAGCAAAACGGAAATCATCGTATAGAGCAGATAGTCATTGATCTGTATATAAAATGGTGCCGCAATGCAGGAAATAATGACCGCATATCGGTATTTGAACGTAGGATAAACCGCATGCAGCAATATAAAAAATATAAACACTTTCAGTATGGCAAAGCCATAATCGGATATCATGAAGAATGTTGTCATAAAGAATTCCTCCATAATTTTTGCAGCAGTAATTTGAGTTCCTTGATACGTGCAAGACTGGCAGGAAGAAATTCACCGTTATCCAATTCAATCGTCGTGTCCTGAATGGAGACGATATGGATCAGATTTACGATGATGCCTCTGTCAGCAAAAACAAAATCAGAACTGTTCAGTCCTTCCATCACCGGATTTAAACTTTTGCGTTCTTTTACTTCGGTCTGGTTTGTTAAATGAAAAACACTGTTTTTTCCTTCGCGGGATATGTACAAGATGTCTTTCAGTAATAATTTTCGATACATGCGTGTATTGGAGAGCAGATAATACTGATCGGCCTGCATATGAAGAATCCGAAAGGCATCTGTGATGGCTGTCGGCAGCTTTTCCGGGATCATTTCTTTGTCAATGTAGCGGAACGCGGACAGTTCAAAGGCATCCAGTGCGTATTTCGTATAAGCGGTAATGAAAATGATCAGCGCGCCTGGCAGATGCGTCCGGATCGTTGCGGCTAATTCCATTCCGTTCATATGTGGCATTTCAATGTCTGTCAAAATCAGGTCAAAAAAGTGACCTTCTTTGATGTCATAACTCAGGTTTTTACTGTTGCTGTATAACGTGATATCTGCAACTTCCTGATTGGATTGTAATATAGTAGTTACTGCCTGATTCAGATGCTGAAGTGTTACATCTGAATCGTCGCAGATTGCGATTTGAATCAATGATAAAACCTCCCAAAACGATAAATTCAAGTCAATCCTGTGTAAGACTTGGTACATGATTCCATTCCGTATAAGCCAGTGTGATTTCATTGGAATCATTGTGTAATTACTTATTAAGGATAACGGAAAAAGAGGTTGATGACAACCCCGGCTTTAGGGATTGATTCATCTGTAACAATTATATCAATAAGTATTGATGTGTGTACGTTTTGTCCGTGAATCAACGTTTTTTGTCCGTAAATTATGAGATAGGAATGTTACAGAGTTTTTTGTGTATATAAAAAGATTAATTGATGGACAGATTTTGCGAATTGGTGGACAAAATCACACAGAGGTAAAAATATATGCCATAATGCAAACATAGAAAGATACAGAATACGTGCAAGAAAAATAGATGGAAATGGAACTCAATATACCTAGGTGTTTAGTTAAATTTATCAGAGTACATAGAGAATACATATGGATTTTATATAATGGAAGTAACCACAGGAAGTTATGAAGTAGATGAAAAATATAATAGGGGGAAATAAAATTATGAAAAGAAGAATATATCGCGGATTGGCTGTTTTAGGAATAATTGGATTATGTGTTGGTTTGTTCGGTTGTGGAAATGACACGGAGAGTACGGTTCCGTTAGAAGTCGGAGAGCATATCACATACGGCAAATATCAGGGAGAAGATATCGTGTGGAGAGTTGTAGATAAAAAAGACGGAGAGGTATTACTACTCAGTGAATACGGTTTGGATGCACAGCCTTTTGACACCAGTGGAAAAATCCGTGTATCCTGGAAAGACTCAACTATTCGAAAATGGTTAAATGATGATTTTTATAACAGTGCATTTTCAGAGGAAGAAAGAGAAAATATTATATTGTCTTCTTCCAAGGGATTTAAGAAAAATAATGAAGCATATTATGGATTTCTGACAATGTTTTACTGGCATTTAGAAAGAAATACAGAGGACAAAATTTTTCTATTAAGCTATACCGAGATGACACAGTATTTTTGCTCCAGACTAGAGAAAGGGTATTATTATGACTGGCAGTATGGATACGATGAATTGTTATGTTACCCAACAGAGTATACTAAGCAACAGCTGGTTCGGGCACTGAATCCGGAAACCTGTGGATGGTGGTTATGCAATCCGCAATATGATCCTGATGTAGACGAAAAAATGACAAGAAAAATCGAGGTAATTTCCGCTTGGGGACAACCGGATGCAGAAATTGATAAGAATAGTAAAAGTTATGCAGTTCGTCCGGCGATGTGGGTTACCTGGCAGAGTGATATGGAGGTGATAGAGGAATAAAGAGAAGGCTTGGGTTAAATATATATTGATGCGATATTAACTAGTTTTTACACAGACTCATCTCAGTTTGAGATGCAATAGAAATGGGGAAAATTTATATGAAGAAGACAATGGTACTTATGGGAATCCTTGGAATGACATTTTTTATGCTGGCAGGGTGTGGACAGAATAAAACGGCGGACAATGACGCGGCATTGAGTGCGGAAAATGAAACACCGATTGAAAATGGCGTTGGAGTTGCTTCAGCAATCAATATTGAGGACGCATATAATTACAATGATCTGCTGACAACAGATACAGGAGAAATCTATGCACTGACCGATGGAACTTCTGAAGCTGGAACAGATTCGGTATTGGTATGGAAAAGTTCTGATCGGGGAGAAAACTGGGAGAAAGTAATTTCGTTGCCAGATACGGTTTCTGAAGATAGTTATATTTCAACAGGTGTGTTACAGGAAGGAAAAGATGGTCTGAATGCATTTGTTGTTGTATCAGATTCCGATGGAAGTCGGCTGCTTCGAGTTGCGGAGAAGGACAATGAAGAACTGAAGGTTGGAGATGTGTTTAAAAAATTAGGTGGAAGTGCATGGGATATCAGCGTCGTCAACGACAATGTGTTATCAATCGCAGGACCGGAACAGTGTGTTTTGTATGATATTACGCAGCAGAAAGAAGTAAAAAGCCTTTCCTATGACTATTGCTCCGCTGGTTTCCTGTCAATGAAAGATCAGTTTGTTGTGTATTGTGACGATATTAAATATTGCCTGAATGCTGAGACACTTGAGGAACAGGAACCGGAAGAAGGGCTGAAGAAATTTGTGGAAGATATGTGGGAAGCAAATCATCGTGAGGTATTTGCACCGATGAAAGCATGGAATGATACCGTTGTGTGCGCTACACCAAGGGCAATCTACGAATACCGGGATGGAAAAACAGTAACAGCGTTGTCAATTCCAGATACCATTCATGGAAAAACCAGTTTCAACGGGGTGCTGCCGGTTTGTAAAGGTAGTCAGAACAATTATTATTTAAGTGTAAATTCTACTGGTGAGATAACATTGTGGCGGATTGAGCCGGATACAGATAAGTAGACTGTAAAATAACAAATAGAAGATCATTCCAATTAGGAGTGATCTTCTGATTTGTTACCAGCTTTTTATGGAAAGAACAGCATTGCAGACGCTGCAAAAATACCATCTTTATAATTAAACTTTAAAGCACCGTCATATTTTTCAACAGCCTGGGCGACATTATGTAATCTCCAACCATGGAACGCAGAGGAAAAAGATTGCAGCGGGAGTTTGTGTTGTTTTATGTATCATAGCATGTGTTACAGGTGGGGTTAAAACTGGCATAAGTTATGCGCAACGGGATTCTTTGAGACAGCAGTATGTGTCTCAGGTACGAAATTTGTTGGTAAATAAATTGAGTCAGTAAATATACCGTGAAAGATAAAAGTAGGGCAAATGTGTTCGCTTAGCAAAGGAACATTTCGTCCTTCTTTTTATGGGTGTAAATATTTTGGCTGAAAATCTACAGAAAATATTAAGAATTTTATGAGGGGGGGGTAATATTGTCTTACACTCACTAGCTATGATATAATTAATTTGACAATCAGAAAGAATCGTGAAGCATAATTAAAAGGAGAGTGAACGTAGATTGTTCGGTAAGATGAAGCAGCATTTGTTCCGAAAGAAGGTTAAAATACACGAGGGGGGATGAGATATGCGGAAAAGAGTCATAGAAGTTTGTATCTGTCTGGTATTTGCATTGCTTTTGGGGATTGGAGCATATCAGGCGAAAGCAGTAAAAACACATGAAGTTGCATCTGATCTGTATTCAAAAGAAGAAATCACAGATGCAATTACCGTGGTGAAGAATGAAATGAATGTAAATTGGAAGGGGTGCGACCTTCAGGAGATTTATTACGCAGGAGATGAGACATCAAGCGACTACTTAAACTGGGCAACAAGAAATGATGCAGATGAATCTCTTGTGTTATTGTCAACATTCTATGTTGGAAATGATTGCAAAGATGGTTCACTGGAACCAGACAATACATACGAGAATTGGATGTGGATATTAGTCAGATCAAAAGATGGTCAATGGAAATGCGTTGATTGGGGATATTAGTGATTGGCTATGGATTTAACAAGAGTTAGCAAGAATTTAAAGAATTATTGATTATCGAGACTGAGAATATGAATCGATTATGGTAAGTGAAATATTGCTCAGGGCTTGGCTTTCTGCAATTTGGTTTAAAAATAGCAACAAACAGGTCAAATAAGGTCTGTTTGCGATGAAAAATAAACAAGTGATAGATATATATTATAAGTTGGTTATTGAATAAATCTATCACTTGTCGAAAAACATTTTTATTATAACAAATCAGATATTTTTATTTTCAGATCTTTATAAATGCCCGAAACGACCTCTTGGTGAAATGGAATGATCATTGGTGCGGCATCCTGTTCATAATAGTAGATTGTGGTTCTTTCTTTGGCAGGATCAACAATCCAATATTCACGAACACCGGCAGAAGAATAGAGCGCATTCTTTAGATTGTAATCCATGCGTCGGCTGCTGGGAGATACCACTTCAATAACCAGATCTGGAGCTCCTTCACAGCCACGGTCAGAAATTAAATCTGTATTACAGATAACGCTGACATCTGGTTCTACGTAGTTGGAATCATCTTTTTTGATAAATACAGCAAATGGAGCAGGAAGTACTTTGCAGGAGCCACCATTTTTCTGGATATGATTGAAAAAAGCAGCAGATAATGCCATAACCAGAATTTGATGGGCAGAACTTGGTGGAGCCATCATATACATTTCCCCATTAATAAGTTCAGCACGTTCACCTTCTGGAAGATTAAAAATATCTTGTGTACTATAATAATCACTTTTTAATAATGGCATAGTTAAATCTCCTTTCGGTAGTAGGTCTATTTCCGTTATTTTTCTGTAAGTTGTTCTAGGGGAGGTTTGCACTTGTACAACTTTCTTTTAGTCTATCCTTAAATAGCATTACAGCCTCCCTATATTGCCTTCTATTATAAATGCAAAATACAGATCAATCAATACTTAGGTGGCTGCAAGATTTCAAATGAATATAAAAGAGTGACCATTGTTTTTCGCAGGAAAATATTGATTTTCCAAGTTTTTCTATGTATTATTTTACTATATATAGAAAAATCACTGGGTTACGATAGATATTTAATCATACGAGATGGAATGTCTGTTGTAATACCGGTGATTTTTATTGTTCACAATAAAGATATTTTTGCGAATAAACAGTATATAACAGTTGACAACAGATATATACTGTTATATACTGTTTACTGCAAGGGAGGTCCCGTCAATATGCATATTATATTAAATCATTCTTCCATGGTGCCCATTTATGAGCAGCTGATGGAACAGATAAAAACAGGTATTATTGAGTCAACGCTGGCAGAAGGAGAGGCGCTTCCTTCTGTGAGAAAGCTGGCAGGAGAGCTTCGTATCAGTGCACTGACCGTAAAAAAGGCTTACGACAAGCTGGAAGAAGCCAGATTTGTGACAACCGTTCATGGAAAAGGAACCTTTGTCGCAGCTTCTGATAAACAGTTGGCGCTGGAGGCACGTAGGAGAGCGGTAGAAGAAGAATTTGAAAAAGCAATCGATCAGGCAAAAAATGTCGGATTGAGCAAGGACGAAATTTTAGAGATTGTAACTTTACTGCTGGACGAGTCATAGGGAGCAGGAGGATATGTAATGATTAAAATGGAACATGTCAGCAAGACGTATGGAGATTTTCGTTTTGATCTGTCTATGGAGATTCCGAGTGGACAGATCACAGGTCTTGTTGGAAAAAACGGAGCCGGAAAAAGTACGGCGATTAAATTGATACTTGGACTGACAGAGGCAGAAAGTGGAGAAATATCGATATTTGGAAGAGACGTGCATCATTTAAGCATGTCAGAAAAGGCTCAGATTGGAGCATCACTGGCAGATTCCGGATTCAGCAACTATCTCAATATTGTAGATGTACAGAAAATCTTAGAAAAAATGTATCCGGATTTTGACAGCGCTTATTTTGAAAAAGGATGTCAGGAATTGAGACTGCCAGAGAAGAAGCGCATCCGTGAATATTCCACCGGTATGAAAGCCAAATTGCGGGTGTTGACCGCACTCAGTCATCATGCGAAGCTTTTGATCATGGATGAACCGACGGCAGGGTTGGATGTGGAAGCCAGAAATCATATTCTGGATATGTTGCGGGCCTACATGGCAGAGGATGAAGAACGTTCGATTCTGATCACGTCCCATATTGCGTCTGATCTGGAACAGCTGTGTGATGATATTTATCTGATTCATGATGGAACGTTGATGTTACATGAAGATACCGATGTGATTTTGGAACAGTATGGTGTATTAAAGGTGAATGAAGAACAGTTTGCTAAGCTGGATCAGGAATATCTGTTAAAAACACAGAAAACATCTTACGGTTATGCATGTTTTACAAACCACAAAGAGTATTATCAGGAAAATTGTCCGGGAATCATTGTGGAAAATGGTAATATCGATGAATTGATTTTGATGATGACAGGAGGTTATCAGGGATGAGAGGATTATTAGAAAAAGATATCCGGCTGCTAATGCACAGCAAACAGACATTTCTCTGTTTTATTGCCATTGCGATCGTACTTGGAGTTACACAGAAAAATACTTTTTTGTTAGGGTATTCTACTTTTTTGATCGCAGCTCTTTTAGTTTCCACACTTTCTTATGATGAGTTGGATCATGGATTTGCTTTTTTATTTACATTGCCGATTGATCGAAAAATGTATGTCAGAGAAAAGTATCTATTGTGTATTGGTGGGTCAATTATTGCATGGTTTATTGCATTAGTTCTGTATTTTATTGTTTTGACTGTAAGTGGTTCACATAGTGTATTTTCAGAAGAAATGGTGAAAGGACTTGCTTTTTTACCAGTTGCAATTTTATTTTTGTCTCTGCTTCTTCCGCTGCAGATAAAATTCGGTGTAGAGAAGAGTCGTCTAGTAGTGCTTGGCGTTTCTGTTTTTGCTGGTATCATGATTTATTTTCTTGCAGAGAAGAGTGGAATGCTGGACGGAAATGTTGTAGTGTCTGCATTTGGTCTGATTGGAGATTCGGCAGTAGATGTGATCGGTTTACTTGTGGCAGGGTGTCTGGCTGTGGTGTCGTATCTGTGCAGTTGTCGAATTATGAAAAAGAAGGAACTGTGATATTTCATGTTGATATAAGGAATATTTTGGGTGAAATCGCTTGACTTCTAGTCATATTTTTATGTATTGTATAGGATGTATTAATTTGAGTACAAAATTGATGCAGAAGATTGATAAATTATTGACAAATTCTGGCTTTAATGATAGTATAGGTTCGAATTAAGTACTCTATCAGATTACAGTAATGAAAGGACGAGGTAGGTAAAATGGCAGAAATCAATTTAAGCAAGTACGGCATTAGCGGCACAACTGAGATTGTACACAATCCTTCTTATGATTTATTATTTGAGGAAGAGACCAAACCGGAACTGGAAGGTTATGAGAAAGGTCAGGTCAGTGAACTTGGCGCAGTTAATGTTATGACAGGTATTTATACAGGTCGTTCTCCGAAAGATAAATATATTGTAGTAGATGAGAATTCCAAAGACACTGTATGGTGGACTTCTGATGAATATAAAAATGACAACCATCCGGCTACACAGGAAGCATGGAACGCAGTAAAGGATCTTGCAATCAAAGAGCTTTCCAACAAAAAACTGTATGTAGTAGATGCATTCTGTGGAGCAAACAAAGACACACGCATGGCAATCCGTTTCATCGTTGAGGTTGCTTGGCAGGCACATTTCGTAACAAACATGTTTATCCAGCCGACAGCAGAAGAACTTGAGAATTTTGAGCCGGATTTCATCGTTTACAACGCTTCCAAAGCAAAAGTTGAGAATTACGAAGAACTGGGTCTGAATTCTGAGACAGCAGTTATGTTCAATATCACAAGCCGTGAGCAGGTTATCGTAAATACATGGTACGGCGGAGAGATGAAAAAAGGTATGTTCTCCATGATGAACTATTACCTTCCGTTAAAAGGCATCGCTTCCATGCACTGTTCTGCAAACACAGATATGAACGGTGAGAATACAGCAATCTTTTTCGGACTTTCCGGAACAGGTAAAACTACACTTTCCACAGATCCGAAACGTCTCCTGATCGGTGATGATGAGCACGGCTGGGATGACAACGGCGTATTCAACTTCGAGGGTGGATGCTATGCAAAAGTTATCAACCTTGACAAAGAGTCTGAGCCAGATATCTACAATGCAATCAAACGTGACGCTCTGCTTGAGAACGTTACTCTGGATGCAGAGGGCAAAATTGATTTCGCTGACAAGAGCGTAACAGAGAATACACGTGTATCTTATCCGATCAACCATATCGAAAATATTGTTCGCCCGGTTTCTTCCGCACCGGCAGCTAAGAATGTAATCTTCCTGTCCGCAGATGCATTTGGCGTACTTCCGCCGGTATCTGTTCTGACACCGGAGCAGACACAGTATTACTTCCTGTCTGGATTTACAGCAAAATTAGCCGGTACAGAGCGTGGAATCACTGAGCCGACACCTACCTTCTCCGCATGCTTCGGACAGGCTTTCCTTGAGCTTCATCCGACAAAATATGCAGAAGAACTTGTTAAGAAAATGGAGAAGAGCGGAGCAAAAGCTTACCTTGTAAATACAGGATGGAACGGAACAGGAAAACGTATTTCTATCAAAGATACGCGTGGAATTATCGACGCTATCTTAAATGGTGATATCAAAAATGCTCCGACAAAGACAATTCCATACTTCAACTTTGAAGTACCGACAGAGCTTCCGGGCGTAGATCCGGCAATCCTTGATCCGCGTGATACTTACGCAGATGCTGCTGAGTGGGAAGCAAAAGCAAAAGATCTGGCAGAGAGATTTGTGAAGAATTTTGCAAAATACGAAGGAAACGAAGCTGGTAAAGCACTTGTTTCTGCAGGTCCTCAGGCATAAGAAGTGTAGAGTGCAATGATTCTGAGAAGAAGATGTCAGCTTTCGCTGACCAGAATCACGCACCAAGTCTCACGTGCGTTCGACTCAAATATTTGATGTTCCAGGATGTGGAACTTTCGTAAAATACGGAAGTTCTGCATCCTTTTTTTGGGGGATTCTTGTTGTTTATATTGACTTATAATGAAGGTTTTTGGACGTAGAAGATTTGGATTAAAAGATGGAAAAAACATGGATAGAAATTGAAAAGTGTGTTAAAATATATAAGATAATGTCCGCTTTACTGATAGAATAGTTTTGAAAAAGATAAGGAGATTCTATGGAAAAAAGAGAATCATTTCAATCAAGATGGGGCTTCATTTTAGCATGTATTGGCTCCGCTGTGGGAATGGGTAATATCTGGATGTTCCCAACGCGCGTGTCCTTGTATGGAGGTGGAGCATTTTTAATCCCATATATTATTTTTGTGGTGTTGATCGGATCTACCGGTGTCATTGGAGAGATGAGTTTCGGGAGGGGAACCAGATCCGGCCCGATCGATGCATTCGGGAGTGCCTGTGAGCGGCATGGAAAAAGAAAAATCGGAGAAGCACTTGGTATGATACCGGTGGTTGGTTCCATGGCAATGGCCATCGGCTACACCGTTGTTATGGGATGGATTTTAAAATATGCCATAGGTGCTTTTACCGGAACGACGCTTGCGCCGGAGCATGTGGATGATTTTGCGGATAAATTTGGCAGCATGGCATCTGCGTTTGGAAATAATGGATGGCAGGTTTTAATCTTGTGCATTACCATGGCAATTTTGATGTTTGGTGTTGGAAATGGAATTGAAACGGCAAATAAGATCATGATGCCGATTTTCTTCTTTTTGTTTGTTGGACTTGGCATTTATATCGCATTTCAACCGGGGGTGGCAACGGGTTACCATTATATTTTTCGTATTGATCCGGTGGCATTAGCAAATCCAAAAACTTGGATTTTTGCATTGGGACAGGCATTTTTCTCACTGTCAGTAGCTGGAAATGGAACGTTAATCTACGGTTCTTATCTGCCAGATCATGAAAATATCCCAGCAGCGGCAGGGCGTGTGGCATTTTTTGACACATTGGCAGCAATGCTGGCGGCATTGGTGATTATTCCTGCGATGGCAACGACTGGCGCAAAGTTGAATCAGGGTGGACCGGGACTTTTGTTTATCTATCTGCCAAATCTGATCAAGTCCATGCCGGGTGGCAGGCTGATCATCATTATTTTCTTTGTGGCAGTATTATTTGGTGGTCTGACATCACTGATCAATTTGTATGAAGCACCGATTGCAACTGTTCAGGAGAAGCTGCATGTTGGAAGAAAAGCAGCCTGCATGATTATCGGAGCGATTGGCTTGGGTGTTTCACTTTTAATCCAGGGAATCGTATCCGGTTGGATGGATGTGCTTTCTATCTATATCTGCCCGCTGGGAGCAGGACTGGCAGCGATTATGTTTTTCTGGGTATGTGGTAAAAAATACGTGGAGGCACAGGTTAACAAAGGAAGAACAAAGCCGTTTACAAAACTTTATTATCCGATTTGCAAATATTTGTATGTGGCAGTTTGCTTTATTGTGTTGATTCTTGGAATTGCGTTAGGAGGTATTGGATAATATGAATGAAATAATAAAAAGCATATATGAGAGAAAATCTGTGCGTGCCTATGAAGACAGACCAATTCCGGAAGAAATGAAACAGGTAATTCTGGAAGCGGCAGCGCAGGCTCCGACCGCAGGTTGTCAGCAGTTGTATACCATACTGGATATTACAGATCAGAAGGTGAAAGAAGCACTGGTGGATACCTGCGATCATCAGCCTTTTATTGCAAAAGCACCATTGGTTTTGATATTTTGTGCGGATTGTAAAAAATGGTATGACGCATTTATAGAAGCAGGAAGTAAACCGCGCAAACCGGATGTGGGTGATCTGATGCTGGCGGTATCAGATGCTGTGATCGCAGCGCAGAATGTTGTTGTGGCGGCAGAAAGTTTTGGCATCGGTTCCTGCTATATCGGAGATATTATCGAAAATTATGAGGAGCAGCGCAGATTGCTACAGCTTCCGGAATATGTGTTTCCGGCAGCAATGCTTGTGTTTGGATGGCCAACCAAACAACAGATGCAGCGACCGAAACCACAGCGTGTAGATCAGAAGTATATTGTACATGAGAATACTTATCGAAGCATGGATGGAAATGAATTGAGAGATATGTTTGCGGGACATTGCAATAACAGATCTTTTGAAGATTGGATGATGGCATTTTGTAAGCGTAAATACAATTCTGATTTTTCAAAAGAAATGTCACGTTCTGTGCATAAATATCTGGAACAGTATGCAGAGGGGGAAGAATAGAATTGATTCAATCAGTGGCAGTATTAGGTGCAGGAGCCGTTGGTTCTTATGTGATCTGGGGCTTATCTTCACGAGACGATATCCGTCTTGGAGTAATCGCAGAGGGAGAACGTGCGACGCGTCTGAAAAAAGATGGATGTGTAATTAATGATACGGTATATCATCCGGAAGTGTGGGCACCGCAGGAAGTGCACGATGTAGACTTGCTGATCGTGTGTCTGAAATATGGTTCTTTGCAGGGAGCGTTGGACAGTATAAAAGAAATCGTTGGAGAACATACCACCGTTATGAGCTTGATGAATGGCGTAGACAGTGAAGAAATCATTGGCGAAAAAGTTGGAGAATCCCATGTATTATATTCCCTGATCAAAGTAGCCTCTCATAAAGAAGAGACTGGTTACTATTTTGATCCGGAAACAACGATTGGTATCTTTTTCGGAGAGTTACAGGCACCGCATGAGAGTGATCGTGTGCGGGCAATTGAGCATTTATTTCAGGATACCGGAATTCATTATTTTTCGACTGAACATATTCTGGCAGAATTGTGGAGCAAGTTCCGTTTGAATGTATGCAACAATCTACCACAGGCAATTTTAGGAGCAGGCGTGGGTTGTTATCATGATAGCGTACATATGAAGGCAATCAGTGATGGCTTGCGAAAAGAGCTGGAAGCCATTGCGCTGGCAAAAGGTATTGATCTGACAAAAGCGGGATCTGCTTCCGTGCATGGAAGTCCGGTGCCGCCTTCGGCACGTTATTCCACGTTACAGGATCTGGATGCGGGACGACATACGGAAATTGATATGTTTTCCGGTGCACTGATCCGCATGGGAAAGGAACTTGAAATCCCGACACCATATAACGAATATACTTACCATATGATTAAGGCATTGGAAGAAAAAAACGATTGTAAGTTTGACTATACAGGAAAAAATAAAGAACGTACCTGTTCGAAATAAAATGTTTTGAATGTTAGTTTTATGTAAATATCTGTTTCTCAATATAAATGGAAATAAAAAATCCTGATTGTTTCATGTATTCAACTATCATGAGTACATAAAACAATTAGGATTTTTATTTTTTGCTTTACGATTTGCTATTCATTTATCCTGCAATCTTATTCAGCAATCCAGTGGACTGAAGGAACAGAATAAACATAATAACCGGCATAATATAACGAATCATCACATTGTACAGCTTTTTACGGTTAAATTTGTTGCCATTTAGTTCCATTTCTTCAGCAATCCAGGATGGTTTCACAATCCAACCAATCAGGATAGAAGAGAACAGTGAAATAAATGGCATCAGGAAGCTGTTACTAATATAATCCATAATGTCAAGTAACTGTCCGGTACTTCCGTTTGGCAGTTTTGCTTCCACATAAAATGTGCTGTAACCAAGTGCAATGATTGCGGTTGCTGCCAGATAAATGACTGTCAGAATGCTGGTTACTTTTTTGCGTTCCGCATGGAATAATTCCATACAGTTTGCAGTGATGGATTCCAGTACAGAGATACAGGAAGTCAGCGCCGCAAATGCAGTCAGAACGAAGAACAGAAGACCAATGATCCGGCCTGCCAGTCCCATGGAATAAAACACGTTCGGCAGGGATATAAACATCAGACCAGGTCCTGCGGACATACCGTCCAATCCGGAAAATACATAAACTGCCGGAATGATCATAACACCTGCAAGCAGAGCAACACCTGTATCCACCAGCTCAATCTGGGAGATAGATTTATTTAAGTTTACATCTTTCTTTACATAAGAGCCGTATGTAATCATGATTCCCATGGATACGCTTAAGGAGAAGAATAACTGGCTCATTGCATCCAGAGAAATCTGTAAAAATCGTGTTACCGTAAGTCCTTTTACATCAGGTGTCAGATATACTTTTAGACCCTGCAGACCGGTTCTGACAGTTCCGTCATCTAACGGGTGCTTTAATGTCAGGGAGAAAATGGCAATACCAATGACCATCAGTAAAAGAACCGGCATAATAAATTTGGATACACGCTCAATTCCTTTTTCTACACCATTGTATACAATCAGTGCGGTTATCATCATAAAAATAAGACCAAACCATACAGAAGATGGAGAGGAAATAAAGTTTGTAAAGCAATTATTCTCTACCGCAGCTTTTCCGGAACCGGTCAGATAAATGGTGATATATTTCAAAATCCATCCACCGATAACCGAATAATAAGTCATGATCAATACTGGTACAAAGAAGGTTAAAATACCTAAAAATTTCCATTTCTTTTTCATTTCCTGATAAGCGTAGATTGCACTTTTACCGGTTTTTCGGCCGATGGCAATGTCTGTAGTCAGCAGTGTAAAACCAACCGTAAAAACAAGTATCAGGTATATGATCAGAAACAGACCACCGCCATCTTTTGCTGCAAGGTATGGGAATCTCCATAAATTGCCGACACCAACGGCACTTCCGGCAGCTGCGAATACAAATCCGAGCTGGCCACTAAATCCATTTTTTTGTTTCATAAGCTCATTCACCTCATAAATTTTAAAATCACAGAAATGCACAGAAGAATAAATCATGCTTTGTATGACACGCATTTCTTATCAAAAATACCAGAGCATTCCTGAAATCTGGCAACGAAAAAATTGTCACTTAAGCATAATAGCACTAAATCTCTGCAAAGTACAGTAATTTTACAAGAAAATGAAAAACATTTTCAAATCATATTGACATTTGAAAAAATGGTGATAAAATGAAAACGTTTTTCAATTAGAGAGGGATAACAATGGGAAAAGCACAATATAAAACAAAACAGATGAGTGAAATTTTGAATTTCCTTCAACAAATGGAAGGAACGCATGTTACAGTAGCTGATATCTGTGATTATTTTAAGAAAAAAGGAATTGCAGTCGGTATGACAACGGTCTATCGTCAGTTAGACAAAATGGTCAGTGAAGGACTGGTTGCTAAATATGTGATTGACGGAAGCAGCAGTGCGTGTTTTGAATATACTGGTGATAGCAGACATGAATGTAAAGAGCAGACGTATCATTGTAAATGTGAAAAATGCGGGAAACTGATTCATTTGCAGTGCAGCGAAGTGGAAAACCTGACGCAACACATCAAGGAGCATCATGGATTCAAATTAAATCCGTTACGTACCGTTTTCTATGGAATATGCAGTGACTGCCAAAAATAAGAAATATCGTTGTATTGATAAAAAATCATGAAGATTATAGTAAATAAAATTGATAAGAAAAAAACAAAAAAACGAAAAATATGGTGGTATGGCATACTGGCTGTGTGCTATCTATTTGCAATTATATTTGTAGTAAATGATACATGGCTGTATCAGATGCCCGTTGTAAGGGTGAAACAAATCGTTACAACGGAAGCCGGGACAGAACAGGGAACCCGCGGAACCGATGTAAAAAAATATACACAGAAAATGACTGGCAACATTTTAAACGGAACACATAAAGGTGAGACCGTTGAGATGACCAGTACTTATACAGAAACAGAAATGTTAAACCAGGAATATCGCAAAGGAGACTGTGTGTTTCTGGATGGAACTATTGAAGATCCGGGAACAGCGATTCGTGGTATGAAAAGAGACAGTTATCTTGTCGTTATGATTGGATTTCTTATTTTGACACTCGTAATAATCGCAGGAAAGCAGGGAATGCTTATTATCCTTACGCTCATCATGAATATTTTTATCTTTATGATTGGATTTTCACATTCTGGTAATCTGACTGATATTTTAAGTGTCTGCAATAAAATGGTGATTGCCTTTGCAATCGTTACCTTGTTTTGCCTGAATGGATGCAATAAAAAAACAGTATCGGCACTTTTATCTACGCTCTGTGTGCTTGCAATGGTTATGACAGTTTTCTCCCTGGTTGTACATCATACAGAAGAACTGGATTTTTCTACTATGGAATATCTGGATCTCAGAAGTATCGATAATCCGGAAGAAATATTTTATGCAGAGATATTACTGTCCGGGCTGGGTGCCATTATGGATGTTGCGGTAGATATATCAACTGCATTAAGTGAAATTATAAAACAGAAACCAGAAATATCATTTCGGCAGCTGTTTCGATCAGGCAGAGAAATCGGACATGATATTATGGGGACGATGATTAATATATTGCTGTTTGTGTTTATCAGTGGATTGATACCAATGTGCCTGATTCGTATGAATAATGATGTATCGTTTCTGACAATTATTCGTTTGCATATTCCGTGTGAACTTTGCCGCTTTTTTGTGGAAAGTATCGGTATTGTACTTGCAATACCAGTTTCCGTGCTAATTACCTCCGGAATATTAAAAAGTAATTTGAAAAAGAGGACAACGTTATGTTAGTGATATTTGGTTTAATATTGGTTGCTTTGATTGCCATTGTCGGGGGCGACAGAGGAGTGATGTCTCTAATTGCATTGGCAGGGAACCTGCTTATTCTGTGCATTGCGATCTGGCTTCTTGCCAGCGGAGTACCGGTTTTCCCAGTGACGATTTGTCTCAGTGTGGTTATTTGTTGCATTACGTTGTTTTACCAAAACGGAATAAACCGAAAAACGCTATCTGCGTTTACGGCAGTGCTTATTACAATATTCATTTTGTTTTTTGCAATTTATTATGTTGTATGTAAAAGTGGTTCAGGTGGTTTGAATGAGATTCAGTCAGTTAGTGAAGATGTATTATATTACAATATGAATTTGAATATCCCCATGCAGAAAGTCATGGCTGCCGTAGTTTTGCTCAGTACACTGGGGGCTGTTACGGACATGGCATTGACTGTTTCTACTTCACTCTATGAAGTGAAGATCCATAAACCAGATATGAGTAACACAGAACTGTTTCAGAGTGGAATGCAGATTGGAAAAAGCATATTGGGAACAACGGTTAATACGCTACTGTTTGCTTATCTTGGTGAATCCATGATTTTGTTTGCATACTTACGAATGCAAAAACAATCCTTGGGGATTCTGCTAAATTCCAGGCTTTTGTTTCAAAATTGTATTTTTATGATTTTTGGAGCACTGTCCTGTGTACTTGTCATACCGATATCTACGTTATTAATGAAAAAATTATGTGGAGGAAACCATGACAGGTAAATTACAACTTTATTTTCAATATCCATTTGTGAGATATGCACTGATCGTAGGGATTTTGATTGCTCTGTGCTCCTCACTGCTTGGAGTTACCCTTGTGCTGAAACATATACAGGTGAAAAAGCAGATTCACAAAAATGTGGGTCTGTTTTTGTATATATAAAAATAATTACCGTACAAATATAGTGAAATTTTTGAAAAAGTACGAATTTTATATACAGTAAAACAGAAAATTTTATGCTATACTGTCTTTATACTATATTTTGCAAAGGACAGAAATTATGATTATTCATACAGGGATGCGTACTGACATTCCAGCATTTTATGCAGACTGGTTTGCGAACAGAATACGGGAAGGATTTGTCTGTGTGCGAAATCCCTATAATCCAATTCAAGTGACGGAATACAGTTTAGATCCTTCCGTTGTAGATCTGATCGGATTTTGTACAAAGAATCCGGAACCAATGCTAAAATATATGGATTTATTGCAGCCATATGGCATGTATTGGTATGTAACAATTACACCTTATGGGAAAGAAATTGAACCGATGGTTCCGAATAAAGAGCGTGTGCTTTTGTCATTTCAGAAATTATCTGAGATCGTAGGAATTGATTCAATTGGCTGGAGATATGATCCCATTTTTGGGAATGACACTTATACGGCAGATTATCATATCCGGCAATTCACGCATATGGCATCTGTACTGGAAGGATATACCAAAAACTGTGTGATCAGCTTTATTGATCTATATCAGAAAGTGCGAAAGAATTTCCCGGAAGTGCGGGCAGTGGAAAAAGAAGAACGTCTGTATCTTGGTAAGGCAATGATTGAGATTGCAGCAGAACATGGTATGACGGTCCGCCCATGTGGAGAAGGTGACGAACTGGCAGTATATGGAGCAGACTGCAGCGGATGCATGACAGAACAGATTTATGAACAGACATTGCATACACGCATGGATTTTCCAAAGAGAAATCAGCTTCGGAAAGAATGTGCCTGTTTGTTGGGAGCAGATATCGGAGCCTATAATACTTGTCTGCATCTGTGTCGGTATTGTTATGCAAATTATGATGCGGATACGGTAAATGCAAATTATGCCAGACATGATCCGACCTCACCGTTTTTGATTGGAAATCGGATGCCGGATGATAGGGTGCATAAGGCGGAGCAGAAAAGCTGGATCAATGGTCAGATGACATTGGCTGATTTTATGTAAAGCGAGGTGCAATATGAATGTATCAACAATGGCTGCCATCAATAGTATAAATACAATGAATCTAATGATGGCACTTCAATTGGAAGTAAATACAATATTTGTAGTAAATGACGGAAAGGAATATGAAGAAATGAGTACATTATTAGAGCAGTTCAGCATGGGAAAGACATTTGAACGGTAAAAAGAATGATTTTAAGGGAGATATGATAGCGTATCTCCCTGTTGTAATTTATAGGGTTGCTATTATTTTTACAATAACATTTTGAACGCAGAATAAGCATTCCCCCGTTTCAAGTGCGTAATGCTGAACGAATTGCAACAGCACTAAATGAAGACATATTGAGTATGAATGATCGGATAAAAGAAGGAAATACGGCTAATGTCATGACTGGTAAAAGTATGGTGATTGTTGTTCCGACTTATGCATGGAGAATTCCGCGTGTTGTTTTGAGCTGGTTACAGCAGACAAGTTTATGGCTACGGATGCTTGTATAAGTTGTGGCAAATGCGTACAGGTCTGTCCGTTAAACAATGTTCAGTTGAAAAATGGAAAACCTGCATGGGGTTCAAATTGTACGCACTGTATGGCATGTATCTGTTATTGCCCGGCAGAAGCAATCGAATATGGAAAGAAAAGCGAAGGAAAACCACGATATACTTTTGAAAAAATTTTTGATTAATCTTTTACAACCTATTATTTATCGGACTGATATTGATGTTGTATGAATTATATGATAAAATTTATATAGATAGAATATTATCTATTTTGAATAAAAATATGTAATTTCAGATAAAATATTGTCTATATAATGAGGTGGCATATGGAGCGGTTAGTATGGGAAACAGCAGAAGAATTGGATCAAAAGCTAGCACAGCGAGTACGGAATATTCGAAAAAGGCGATCTATTTCACAGGAAAAGCTGGCAGCTATGAGTGGAGTCAGCCACGGATCAATAAAAAGATTTGAAACTACCGGGCAGATTTCTCTGATCTCATTGACGAAAATAGCAATGGCGCTGGATATTGCAGATGAACTCAGAGGTCTTTTTTTACAGGTACCTTACAGAAATATACAGGAGGTTCTAAATGAAACAAAATAAAGCATTACAAGTGCTTTTTGATAACAGAGTTGTTGGAACATTAGCGCTGGCTGCAAATCATAAGGTGGTTTTTCAATATGATGACAGTTGGCTAGAACAAGGTTTTTCAATCAGCCCTTTTTCACTGCCTTTAGAAAATCAGGTATTTGTTCCCACAAAAGATTATTTTGATGGTCTTTTTGGAGTGTTTGCTGATAGTCTTCCGGATCATTGGGGGAGATTATTGCTGAAACGATTGTTGTTGGCACATGAACAGAATCCTGACAAACTAACGGTGATTGACAGACTGGCAATCGTTGGAAAATCGGGTATGGGTGCATTGACCTATTATCCAGAGCAAAGTTTTTCGGAAGAGAATGACAATACGGATTTGGACGAATTAGCTTTTCAATGTCAGAAGATTTTGCACACAGAATATTCGGATAAACTTGATGAATTATATCGCCTGGGTGGAACGAGTGGTGGTGCCAGACCTAAAATTATGACTACGATAAATGATGATGATTGGATCATTAAATTTTCAGCACATGTAGATGGTGAGAATGCAGGAAAAATGGAATATGATTATTCCTGTTGTGCCAGAAAATGCGGAATTACAATGAGTGAGACAAAATTGTTCCCATCAGAGGTCTGTGAAGGATATTTTGGGATAAAACGATTTGATCGTATATTGGATATATCTGGAACAAAAAGGGTGCATATGTTGACAGCAGCAGCACTTTTAGAGTTAGATTTTGAGCAACCAAGTCTGGATTATCATAGTTTGATGAAATTAACGAAAATAATTACAAGAGATAACAAAGATGATGTTGAAAATATGTTCCGACGTATGTGTTTCAATGTTTTTGCACATAACAGAGATGATCATTCTAAAAATTTCACCTATTTGTATGATGAATCTGCAGATTGCTGGCGATTGAGTCCGGCATATGATCTCACATACAGCAACACATATTATGGGGAACATACGACTACGGTAGATGGAAATGGTCGTAATCCTGGAAAGAAAGAGCTTCTTGCAGTTGGAACTATGGCTGGAATGAAAAAAGAACTCTGTATGGATATCATAACTGAGATAAAAAGTTGTGTAAATGAAATGCTTGGAATGTATTTAAATAGATGAGTGATGAAAAATGAATGTCATTAAGAAAAAAGCATATTACCATTTGCCGGGATTGTTTGAATTTTATGAACTGTATAGAATATTCCTTCCTCTTTATCAGGAGCATAGAGAATATTTTTATGACTGGTGTGAGATCAGTTCCATTTACGGTGCACCGACAGACTGTCTCTGGGGCGGTGGGCGAATCGGAAGTGGAGACGAAAATCCGCAGGATGTTTTGGATTTGATGAGGAAATATGGCATATCTGCCAGACTGACTTTCAGTAATTCCATGCTCAGAAAAGAACATTTATCAGATAGAAAATGCAATGGATTATGTGCCTTATTTGAGCAGGCCAGTGAAAGTGGTAATTCAGAAAATAATGCTGTAAAAAACGGTGTTATCGTCCATTCGGAATTACTGGTGGAGTATTTAAAACAAAACTATCCGAATTTATACCTGGTATCTTCTACAACGAAAGTTCTGACTGATTTTCATGAATTTGCAAAGGAAGTAAAACGAGAAGAGTTTCAGTATGTTGTACCTGATTTCAGATTGAATAAGGCATTTGAACAGTTAAATACATTGACGCAATCAGAAAAAGACAAAGCAGAATTTTTGTGCAATGAGTGTTGCTGGATTGGCTGCACTGATAGAAAGAGATGTTATGAAACGGTCAGTCGCCAAAACCTGGGGGAGAACTGTCCGGATCATCGTTGTACAGCACCGAATGCTGCGTATGGCTATCGTTTTTCAGAGGCGATGAATAATCCTGCATTTATCAGTATTGACGATATTCAGAATGTGTATCTGCCAATGGGATTTTCAAATTTTAAAATTGAAGGCCGTGGATTAGGTAGTGCCATTGTATTAGAATTTTTATTGTATTATATGACCAAACCAGAGTATCAACTGCAGGTCAGAGAAGCAATTTATCTGGATAGTATGTTGGATTTATTTTAATAAACAGAACAAAAAGTATATTCTTAATTTATAAAGATATATTCTTATCCGGAATTTTTATGTATATATAAAAATAGAAGGGAACAAAGTATGCAAAAACGTGTATTGATTATATCAGGAAGTCCGAGAAAGAATGGAAATTCACAACTATTATGTGAAAGATTTCAGGAAGGGGCAAAAGCATCCGGACATCATGTTGATCTGATTCAAATTGCGGAAAGGCAGATTGGATTTTGCCGTGCATGTGATGGCTGCATGCGTAATAATGGAATCTGCGTTCTGTATGATGATATGGCTGAAATTTTAGAAATATTTCAGAAGGCAGATGTACTTGTGCTGGCAACTCCGGTTTATTTTTATGGTGTGACAGCACAGATGAAATGTTTTATCGACAGAACATATCCAATCTGGCAAAATCTTGGACATAAGGATGTTTATTATATTGTTTCAGCAGGACTTGGAACAGATATCATTGAACGTTCCCTTGGAGATTTGGATGGATTTGTGGAGCATTTGGATCATTCTGTGGTGAAAGGAAGAATTTATGCGCCAAATATCATGGAGGCCGGATTGGTAAAAGAATGTCCACAGGTTTTACAACAGGCATATGATATGGGAAAACATGTATGATTGAGTGGATTATTATATGATAGAATCAAAACTGACCGTGAATTTGAGAAAGAAATGAAATCATAAAATGATACAATGCAGTAAATCTTTGTACAATAAATAAAGGGTAATTTATGAAATCAATATCTATTTATGCATTAACCAGAAAACAGAATATTG
>CAKRKO010000036.1 GCA_934358495.1 uncultured Eubacterium sp.
CAAAAGAATATTTAGCCATAAAAATACCGACCTCCAATCGTTAGATTTTTAGGTCTAACTTTTGGGGGTCGGTACATTACGAAAAACCCTGGTCCTTCTTTTTTATAGCCTATTCTTTTTTCGCAGATCTTTTTGATGTTGGGGGGCAGCGTTTTAACTATTACAACTAACCACACCTTTTTTGCAATCTAATGTAACAAATGCACCAGATTTCAAAATTTGTGTTGCATTTACAGCGCCAGCTAACACCGGAATATCAAGACTAAGTCCTGCAATTGCTCCATGTGTATTAACACCCTCCGCTTCAATGATCAGACCGGATGCCAGTCTAAGCTGCGGCATCATCTCATTGCAGGTGTCTTTTGCTACAATGATATCTCCCGCTTTAAACTTTTCTTTTAATTCATCCACAGAGTTTACTACACACATATTTGCAGCAGCTATTCTATCATTCAATCCTTTTCCCTGCATCAGAATATGTCCTGCCACATGCACTTTAATCATGTTTGTAGTTCCAGAAATACCAAGCGGTACACCGGCTGTCAGGACAACAATTTCTCCCTGTTTGATCAGTCCCATTTCTTCTGCTTTATCTACTGCATGATCAAATAACTCATCTGAATTATGTTTTAATTCTACAAGTAACGGAGTCACACCCCAGGAAAGGTTCATTTTTCTGCATACATCCTTGTTAACAGAGCATCCGATGATAGGGCAAGTCGGACGATATTTGGATACCATGCGTGCAGTACGACCAGAATTTGATACTGTAATAATTGCAGATGCATTCAGATCCATTGCTGTTGTACATGTTGCGTGAGCAATCGCATTTGTAATATCAGGATTAATCAGGATTCCGCGTTTTTTCAAGCGAGAAGTATAATTGATATCCTGCTCGGTACGGGATGCAATTTTTACCATGGTTTGCAATGCTTCCACCGGATAATCACCGGCAGCTGTCTCGCCGGAAAGCATGATGGCACTGGTTCCGTCATAAACAGCATTCGCTACATCCGTCGCCTCCGCACGGGTCGGACGCGGATGTTTCATCATAGAATCCAGCATCTGTGTGGCAGTGATAACCTGCTTTCCTGCTTTATATACTTTCTCAATCAGAACCTTCTGAATGACCGGAACATCCTCCATTGGGATTTCGACACCCATATCACCACGGGCTACCATGATACCGTCAGATACGCGGATGATTTCATCGATATTATCCACACCCTGTTTATTCTCGATTTTTGCAATGATATTGATGCTCTTGCAATCATGCTCTTCCAGTATCTTGCGAATCTGTAAAATATCATCAGCCGTTCTTGTAAAAGATGCTGCGATAAAATCAAAACCATTTTCAATACCAAATACAATATCACTGTAATCTGTCTCGCTGATAAATGGCATAGAAAGTTCTACGTTTGGCACGTTAACGCCTTTTTTATTGGAAATCATACCGCCGTTGATAACTTCACAGACAATATCTGTATCATCCAGACGAATCACTTTCATCTCAATCAGACCATCATCGATCAGAATACGGTCACCGACGTTGACATCGTTATGAAGATCTTCGTATGTGATGGCCACACGGTTTTCGTCACCCACGAAATCTCCCAGTGCCAATGTAAACAACTGACCTTCCTTTAATTCTGCTTTACCGCCCTCTAACTCTTTCAGGCGGATTTCCGGTCCTTTCGTATCCAGTAAAGAAGCCACTGGAAGTTCCAGTTCTTCTCGCAATGCCACCAGTTTGTCCAGACGCGCTTTCTGCTCTTCATGAGAACCATGAGAGAAATTAAAACGTGCAACATTCATTCCCTCCAACATCAACTGTCGAAGTACATCACCTTTATCTGTAGATGGTCCAAGTGTGCAGACGATTTTTGTTTTACGGATTTCTTTCATAAATATACTGTTCCTTTCCTGTAACTTTTGAAAATCAAAAAATTTTTATATATAGTAAATTTGATTTAACCAATTGCTCACCACCTGCAAAGGTGGGAGTCATCTCACATCTGATATAAACTGTAAAAGGGATAATACACGCTCTATCATGCATTATCCCCCCATTTTATTTTTATTTTTTTATAATTGTGCCTGTCTGACCAGCCATAGCTGCTTCGATACTCCCCAATTTCGTAATCAGCACCTGACGTGTTGCATAATCACCAATGTAAGAAATTGCTGTCTCAATTTTCGGAAGCATGGTTCCCTCGCCAAACTCTCTCTCAGCAATGTATCTCTTTGCCTCTGCACAGGTCATCTCTCGGATCGGTTCCTGCTTATCTGTGCCATAATTCTTATAGACACATTCCTCACCAGTCAGAATGATCAGCATATCTGCCTCAACACCATCTGCCAGTAAACCGGCAATGAGATCTTTCTCAATAACAGCACTCGCACCTTTCAAAACTGTCCCCTGCTCCAGTACCGGAATTCCACCGCCACCAGCTGCAATAACAACCTGATCTGCATTCATCAGTGCATTGACCGCATCCAACTCAACGATTTCATGAGGCGTTGGTGCTGCCAGGATTCTGCGGTAACCTTCTTCTGTCTTTACAACGTGATTACCTTTCTTCTCTTCTTCATCAGCTTCTTTTTCTGTCATAACACGTCCAATGATCTTGCTGGGTTTATAAAAAGCTTCATCATACGGGTCTACAATAACCTGTGTCAGAATTGTTGATACTGTACGGTATACGCCGCGGTTCATCAGCTCTGTACGGATTGCATTCTGCAGGTCATATCCGATATATCCCTGACTCATTGCTGAACATACAGACATTGGTGTCGCTGTATAGTCTGTATATAATCTGTGAAACTCAGACATCGCTGTATGGATCATTCCAACCTGAGGTCCGTTACTGTGTGTGATAACCACCTGACAATCATCCTGTATTAAATCAGCAATTGCCTTTGCTGCACGGCGAGTTGCTTCTTTCTGCTCCGGAAGTGTTGTTCCCAATGCATCATGTCCAAGTGCAATTGCAATTCTTTTTTTCTTCATCTCAACTGCCTCCAATACTCGTAAAAGTCTGTTTTGTTCATTTTAGCACAAGATAGAGACAGCGTAAAGAAGTTTTCACATACAAAACGCATTACAGATAAAAGCCCGTGTGTGAACTGTAATTTTTCTGTAATGCGCATGTATCTATTTTTATTATCTTCTTACTATTCTTTAATTACCATAGCCAAAAAACTGTTCCAGGCTATTGTTGCTGTCATTGTTTCCATATCCAGGAATAGAATACTGTCCATTGGAATCTGACTGACTGCTATTGCTCTGGCTTGTTGTGTTGGTCTGCTGCTCGGATGCATTATCCAGTGTAACTTTCAATGTCTGCTCCTGATAACCTTTTCCGTCACTGTTTCTCTGAACTGTAATTTCAACAGTCTCACCAGCTTTGTAATATTGCAGTTCTTCTTTTAACTGAGAAATAGCTGTAATGGTTGTATTGCCAAGTTTTGTAATAATATCACCTCTCTGGATACCGGCCTTTGCTGCTGCACCGCCATCTGTAGTTCCGCTGACATAAACGCCTTCCGGAACATTGTATTTTTCTGCCTCTTCAGAGGTGACATCCTGTCCGGTAATATTTAAAAATCCATAATCGCTGGTCAGTTTATCTCTGGTCTCCTGATTCATCAGATTTTCAATGATACTCTGTGCTTTTGCCATCGGAATTGCAAATCCCATGCCCTCTACTTGATCGCTGGCATATTTTGCACTGTTGATACCGATGACCTCACCTTTCATGTTAAACAGAGCTCCGCCACTGTTACCTGGGTTGATTGCCGCGTCTGTCTGCATCAGTGTTGCAGTTGTATCATCAATCGTAACCTCACGGTCTAATGCGCTGATAACACCGGAAGTAACGGACTGACCAAAACCAAGTGCGTTGCCGATGGCAACTACCTGATCACCGACCTCCATCTGTGTGGAATCACCGAGTGTTGCGATGGAAATACTGTTTAATACATCATCACTGATATCAGAAAGTTTGATTGCAATGACTGCCAGATCATTATCTGCATCTGTTCCTTTGATTTTTGCATCAAATACAGCATCTTTATCATCGTTAAAGCATACGGTCAGAGACTCCGCACCGGATACTACATGATTGTTTGTCGCAATCAGAAGTTCTGTATCATTCTTTCCAATAATAACACCGGAACCACTTCCTGTACTCTGCTGCTGCATCGTTCCAAACATAGTCTGTACTTCCTGTACACTCTGGTTGGTAATTGCTACAACAGAAGATTTACACTGTTCTGCAATCTGAGCTACAGTATAAGTATCTCCAGAAGAACTGGATGAACCGCTCTTGCTGCCGGAACTTGTACTCAGTTTTGCTGCATTTGTCTCCAGATTTGCAGTTGGTGTTGTCTTTACCGCATTTTTTCCGATCATAAAGGAACCAAGTACCATACCACCGGAAATTGCACCGAACAGAATTGCACAGCAGACTACTTTTGCATACAGGTTCATGCTGCGTTTGTGTTTTCTTTTCTGCTTTGGTGTCTCCTGATAATCGTTATGCTGATCACCATTCGCCTGATCCTGCTTCTGATGATTCTGAATGTAGGAATAACGGTACTGGGAAGCACCTTCTGTTCCTTTGATATGGCTGTCAGAAGCGCTCTCCTGTGGTGGTGTCACGAAATCGGATTCCTCAAACATCTCCTCTGTTGTTTTTTTGCTTTCTGCATTTTCTATATTGCTATCTTTTTTTACTTCTGATTCATTATTTTCTGTGTTCATTTTATTTTCTTCATTCTCAAGCATTTCTTTCTGCCTCCTCATCTTTGATGAGTATATCATATCTGATGATTGTAGTAAAATTTTGTTGATATTGTGAAAGAATTGTGAAAACCCACATTTTTATATGCAGTAGTCACTCCAACTGCTGTCGTTCACACGGATACAGCTGTTTCGAATCAGAAGCTGTCCTTCCAGTTCCATCTTCACCGCAGAGCGATGTCCGCCCCGCAGATGATCCAAAAGTAAATATTTTTATACATTTTTTAGGTCGGATTTTTATTGTCTGTCAAAAAATATGTTCCACTTCTACGATTCGATTTCCCCACTTTTTCTTCCAGATCATCAGATATACGTTATATTTCACGGAATCCTGCGCTGTTGTAAAAGGTTCTTCCCTCACCAGTGTGACCTGCTTTCCCTGAGCTTCCAGCTCCATTTTACGCTGTGCTGCCTGCATCAGAATTTTCTCATATAACTGCTGTGATATTCCTCCGACTGCAGATACCGTTTTCTGCTCTGATGCTTTTGTATCATATACATCTCTTTTTCCAATTTCTTCCTTCTTGAATTCGGAGTCTTCTGATTTAAACTTTTCTGTTTTATAGGTACGCACCGGGTAACCTTCGCTTGCAAGCATCAGTTTTTCCATCAGCAGATCCACCACGACTCCATGGCTGACCTTGTGCAGCATCCATGCAAGTAATCTGCTCATTCTTTTTCCATGATGCTTCCGATAAAATGCCAGCCACCGAAGCAGGCTGTAATCTCCGGCTTCCAATGACAGTTCTTCCATGATTGAAATGGCCTGTTCCGTCGGCTCCCACACATCCGCCATCGGCACGATATATTTCGCTGGGACTGCCGGATAACAGGCATAATTCAACGGTGGAAAATGTACCAATTTTGACAGCTTCCGCTCTTCCTCACTGGCTGCATCCGCTCCCAGATACTCACATTTTGTATGCAGAATCGCAATTCGGTACTCCAACTGCCGCAGATATTCATAGCCCTTCACCCAAAAATGTCCAAGATCTCCGTAACGGTACAGGTGTATCTCCACTTTTAAATTTTTAAAAAAAATTGTCACGACACTGTCACCCTGATGAACTACAAGTACATAAATACAGCTGTCCTCCGTATCTTCCCTGCTTAATTCTGCTTCCAGTTCGCCCTCATAATCCGGCTGATAGTGCCCGGTCATTCTGGCATTAACAAAGACCAAAAAACTTTCCACTGCGTCATTCATCAGATAGACAAGACGGAGTTCTGATTTTGCGCCGTTCTTATCTGTATATGTATCTTTCTGTATTATGCTTTCATTTTTATTTTCCGCTCTGTCTGCTTCTCCTTTTTCCTGTGCACCACAATTTTCAGTATCTGATTTTTCTGGAAAAATCAATTCAAACTGATCCTGCCAGAGCAGTTCTTCCAGCATTTTAAAAGGATTCAATTCTGTCCTGAAATCATTCTTTTCCAACGTATATGTCCTCGTCTTCTTGTATTTCTTCTGGTATTATACTATTATTTCGGACAAAAAAACAGGATACCATCACTTCGTTTCTACAAAGTAACAGCATCCTGTTCTATTTCTCTTTTGTAATTTCTATCTCTTACTGTTCAACAATAAGACTCTGCTATCTCATCTGATAGCTTGTATGCAGCAATTCATGCGCTTTTTCAGATCCCGGTTCACCCAAGAATGATTCATAAACTTCTTTCACTACCGGATTCTCATGTGATTTTCTGATGGCACTACCTGCATCATTCTGGTATAACGCAGCGCCACGCATTTTCGGCACATCATTCAGTACTCTGGTTGCTGCGTTCTGATGTGGCTGTCCACCACCGTTTACACAGCCACCCGGGCAGGCCATCACTTCCACAAACTGATAATCTGCGGTACCGTTTTTAATTGCTGTCAGCAGCTGGTTTGCATTTGCCAAACCGGATACAACAGCTACTTTTACAGTTGTCCCATTTACGTCCACGGATGCCTCTTTGATTCCATTCATGCCACGCACATCTGTGTACTCTAAAACAGTATCTTTTCCTGTCAGTTTCTCCACTGCAGTTCTCAGTGCAGCTTCCATAACACCACCGGTCACACCAAAGATAACAGCCGCTCCGGTACCAAATCCAAGCGGAAGATCAAATTTAGAATTCGGATTCATAGCCTCCAACTGGATTTCTGCATCTTTGAGCATCTGAGCCAGTTCATTTGTTGTGATGACAATATCTACATCCGGAACACCAGCTCCGCACTCATCCTCACGGGTAATCTCAAATTTCTTTGCGGTACACGGCATTACAGATACCATAACGATATTTTCTTTCGCAATGTGTTCCTGGTTTGCAAGGTATGTTTTTACAATGGCTCCCTGCATCTGATGCGGGGATTTGCAGGAAGAAATATTCTCCAGCATATCCGGATAAAAATGCTCGGCATATTTGATCCAGCCCGGACAGCAGGAAGTAATCAACGGAAGTTCACCGTCATTATTCAGACGCTCGATCAGCTCGTTGGATTCTTCCATAATGGTCAGATCCGCACCAAATTTTGTATCAAATACTTTGTCAAATCCAAGACGTCGAAGTGCTTCAGCCATTCTGCCTTCTACGTCTACACCGATCGGGAATTCGAAAGCTTCGCCAAGTGCCGCTCTGACAGCCGGCGCCACCTGAACAACCACGTATTTTTCCGGATCATTCAGTGCTTCTTTTACCTCATCCATCTGTGTCTTCTCTGTCAGTGCTCCAACCGGGCAGACTGCCACACACTGTCCACAGTTCACACAGCTTGCAGCTGCCAGTCCGGCCGGAGAAGCCGGTTCAATTTTTGCTTCCAGACCGTCACCCGTACATGCAATGGCAGATACAGCCTGCATTTTTGCACAGACGTTGATGCATCGTTTGCATTTGATACATTTATTATTATCACGAATTAATACTTTCGAACTCAAATCCAGCTGTTCCAGATTGGTCTTTGGCAGATCCGGCTCATCGGTAAATCCATATTCTTTCAATAAGTCCTGCAGTTCACAGCTTGTGGAACGGAAACAGTACAGACAGGATTTGTTGTGCTGCTCCAGAATTTCTGCCAGTGCTTTCTTTCTGGCTTCCATAACAGCCGGGGTTCTTGTCTGGATCTCCATTCCCTCTTTGATTCTGGTGGTAGATGCATTTACAATCTCCCCATCCACCTCTGCAATACAGACACCGGACTGATCCACATCCTGCACGCCTTTCAGATAGTAAAGTGTCGGAATTGACTGCTGCATAAACTCACGCTGCATTTTTAATGTTTCAAAGGAAGCATCGAGAATGGTGATTCCTTTTTTCATGGTATAATCATACCCGTTGATCTTGATATTCACTGTACTCACTCTTCGAACCTCCTCTTAACAATTTGCATAAAATTCTGCTTCATCATATTCATCCGTATGTCCTTCCGGAATGATATAGCCCTGCGGACGCACCGGATATCTCCACATCGGAATATCTTCGGTAAATAATTCCATCTCACCATCTGCTCCCTGACGGATATTGATCCATTTCAGCCAGTTCTGATTATCTGTCTGAGGATAGTCTGCGCGGTAATGCGGATACATGATACCACGTGTTTCTTTTCTCATTTCCGCAGAACGGAAGATCATTTCCAGACAAAGGATCGTATCTGCTGCTTCCAGACATTTTGACAGAGAATGCGGATCATCAGCAGTCAGATGTGGTACGATTGCTTTCATCTTCTCGATATCAGCATACACTTTCTGAATCTCAGCCTCATCTTTCAGAATACATTTATGTACATCGAAAATATAAGTCTCGATCATATCGTAAATCTCTTTGAAATGATGGGTATCTTCTCTGTGTAATGGTGCATAGATTTTTTCTTTTAATGCAGCCACCTGCTCCAGATCCAGTTCATCCCACTCTGCTTTTGCCGCATATGGTGCAATGCTGTCGCCAGCCATCATACCAGTAGTGGAAGCATTTCCAAGTCCGTCACCGCGGGTCCAGCCAAAATATGCATTTCCCTGTGTGGTTACTTTTCCAGGTGCCCAAAGTCCTTCTACATCCGTTTTGATTTCTTTGTCTACTTTGATCGGCTCTACCTGAATAACCGTTTTAATCGTAGTATCTACTACTTCGCCCATAACACCCAGATTTTCCTGTGTTTTACTGAATACCAGATGCTCCCATGCCATTTTGTCACGGAACATACGCTGGGTAGACTCATCCATATCAGTTCCGCCGATCATCATGCGGACTTCATCCGGATGCGCCAGATCTACTGTCAGCGGACCATTTCCAGCCGCTACTTCTTTTACCATGGCATCAACCAGTGCAGGTGTTACTTCCCACTCTTTGTGACCGATATATTTGTCTGTCAGGTTTTCACCATTTTTATTGCAGATCATGTTAAATCCACCGTAAATCGGTGTGTTTGTTTTCTTAAATACAACGTCAACCTGTGTAGAAAATTCTACGTTTCGCATTAATGCGCCAACACGGTACATAGCACCGACACCGGTTCCATATCCCATAAATTCCAGACCGATTTTCTTAAAGTGACATCCCTGTGTTGCCATTGCCACTGCTTTTGCATGGAAAATCTTACATTCCACATGATCCATATCAAAACCGATGGCTCCGATAACTTTTCCTTTTTTGCTGGTCAGAAGTTCAAAAATATTCACTCTGCTTAATAAGCGAATGCCTAATTTCAATGCCATCTGACGCAGCTGTGCACATACATTGATGGAAACACCTCCCATATCCAGTGCATCCGGGATAAACGGAAGCGGTGTTGCCTCTCCCTCCTCATTACAGGAAGTAATGACGCCACAGTGCTTCATATAATCAATATTATCTCTGTGATATACGAGATAATCTCTCAAAAACTCCTGATCATTTAAAAATGGGGTATGTGCATGTACCAGATATTCCAGTGCATTTTTTACACCATTCGGATGTTTGGATGTGGAACGGATTCCGTTTCCTGCTTTTGTAGCCTGTCCGTTCCATCCGATAACACCTTTATCAATTACAAGGATATCAAGTGTCGGATCATTTTCCTTTGCACGGATGGCAGTTACCAGTCCGGCCATACCACCGCCGACAACGAGAATATCTGATGTATATAATTCTCCATAATCTTTGATTTCTGCCATAGTTTATCCCTCCTGTCCGTTCTGCTTATTCATCAATGCTGCACTGTATTCCAGCGGATCCACTTGAAGGGCGGAAATAACCTGAATATCAATGACATTGTTCAGGCAATCCATCTCGCATTGATAACACAATACGCATTCATCCGGATATTTCGGATAAGCACATTTTTTTTCTTCATCCCACTGCCATACATTTTCCATACAACGGCGGATACATTTCTTACATCCACAGCAACGGTCTGTATCAATCACATAGCGAATACTCTGCTGTTGTCCCCTGTTCTCAACAATCATTCGTTTTTCCTCCATTCTTCTGTTTCCTATCGTTTTCCGATAAATTTATCACTGGAAAGTGCCATAAAGATCAATCCGATTACCAGTACTACAATATCAAAGATATACATACCCATGATATTTCCGGCAAAGAATCCTGTCATCATAACACCGATACCAGCTCCGATTTCAAAAATTGTTCCAATTACCTGATAACCTGCCGTATAATCCCAGCGTCCATACTTGCTGGCTACATAAGATGGCAGTAAATTACATAACGCACCCTGTGCAGCAAAAATAATAACACCCGAAACCCAGCAGAATGTCAGACCTTTTGGCATGCCGAGTAATGCCACAAATCCGATAATAATAAATACGAAATATGCCACAAATGCTTTTTTAGTTCCGATTTTCTGATCAATAATACCAAAGATAAAACTTCCGATAATTCCCATGATTCCACCAACAGCGAAAATTGCAGATGCCTGTGGATATGCGTATCCCATGGCCAGCATTGCCGGAATTGCAGATGCGATATAACTCATAACAGCCATAAATGCCAGTGCAGATCCAAGACCAATAAACCATGTGTTTTTATCTTTTAATACTTTTCCAATTGTAAACGGGCTCTTGTATTCTTTCATCATCTGTGCGATCTCTGCTCCGTTTACTGCATAGGTAGGATCTCCATCCGGATATTCTCCGGCTTCTTCCGGGTTATTTTTTACACATAATGCAGTAATAATTGCAACAATGATCAGAATCACTGCGATAACTGTCATTCCTCCGCCAAGGCCAAGTTTGCCAAGCAGTTTCGGCATCATCGGTACATACAGGAAGTTCATTGCTACAATACCCATAGTTGTAAATCCAAGTACGATACCTTTCTTTGTCGGCCACCAGCTTGCGGTCAGTGTCATGCCACCGTTTTTCTCATAACCGCCGCCTAAGAATCCGATAACTAAAATGACAACCAGGAATAACAGTAAGCTCTTTGTCGTTCCAAATACGATCAGTAACAATGCGGAAAGAATCAATGTCACTGTCGTAAGATTCTTAGCTCCTGTCTTTCTTACGACTCTTGCCAGAACTAATACACCGATTGCCTTTGCGATACAGGCTAAGCCGGATACTACGTTGATTACATTGACATCCCATCCTCTAATTTCGGAAAACATTGGGAATACCGTATTGTTATTTCCTCCGATAATACTTGTTCCGATCAGGAACAGGATTGCTGTGTAGATCATCATACCAATCTGTTTTGGACCATGCCAACTGTGTTTTTTTGCCTCCATACCAAATCTCCTTTTTCTTTTTTTGATACCTTTAGTATAGAGTGTTTTAACTGCCAGTATCTCGTAGTATTCTGTTGAAAAAAATTGTCATTTTTCTACACTAGTATAGAAAGATTTTTCTATACTCTCTTTTGAGTTAAAACGGACATTCGCAATCCGCTTTCGCTGCTTGCTCATGAACGCAGTCGCTTTGCAACCTGCGTTCAAAATGCAGAAAAACCGCCACATTCGCGACGGTTTTTCTCTGACTTTAGGTATATTAAAAATTAAGTGTTTTGCAATATTGTTCTATTATGTATCTTTATGCTTTTTTATATGGAATCAACATGATCAGTCCTGCTCCGATAATGTCAATTACAATAAATACAACGTATGGCAGTGTAAAACTTCCTCCGGAAACTTTCAGCAACATAGCCATCAGGATAAATGCCAGTGTACGCACAACGTTTGCCAGCGGGTAAATGATACTGTTGGCCGACATAAATCCATCTCTTCCGAATACGGAAATGATCATAGAGGCCAGAAGGTTCAGAAGTCCTCCGATACCAAGTCCGGCGAAGATACATCCAAGCCATACACATACAATGTTAAAAGATGTGATCAGAAGTACCAGTGCTGCCACATAGGAAAATGCAAATATAATAGAAATGCTCTTTGTTCCGAATTTGGAATCCAACCATCCCCAGAGATAACTTCCCGGGATTGCAATAATAGAAGTAATCGACATAAAGGTCAGTGCTTCTGCATTTGTATATCCTACGGACATCATACGTGGTACAAACTGTGAAATGATTCCAACCAGAACCATCCATAAAAATCCATAACCGAATACGATCAGCCAGGTGTTTTTGTTTTTCAAAATATTTTTAATAGAATATTTCTCGTTATCCAGTACCAGCTCCTGTGTGGAAACTGTCTCATCCAGTTCCATATTATCCGGAAGACAGTTTACATCTGCCGGTTCATTTTTTGCCCAGAAAAATGTGATAATTCCTACGATAACTGCCAATACTCCAAAGATAATAAATGCTGTACGGATTCCTTTTGTTGCAAGCAATACAGCAAATCCGGCTACAAATGCACTGGAACTGATCGGTGCGCCCATAGTCGCCCATCCAAGCGCAATTCCTTTTTTACGCGGAAACCAGTTTGCGATAAAAGCCGGGCATGCCGCGGTACCGAATCCGGACGCAAAGAAACAGATCAGCATCAGATCAATGGTATATAAAGCGACTGATGGAACCATTCCAAGCAATGCATACAACACTCCGGTAATGATCAATGTCACCGCTGACATATTTTTCGGTTTCGTCTTAATAACCAGACGGCCAAAAACAAATCCTCCAACCAGTCCGACAAGACCGGCAGGTGTAGCGACAGATAACAACGTATTTGCATCCCATCCGTGAGCCTCAGCAAAGGCAGATGGAATCAGGTTCATTCCATCTGTTGTAATTGCTGCGTAAAAGAAGTACAGAATCATCGTGTAAAAGATCATACTCCAGCCCCAGCCGCCAAAACGATTATCCGTTAAACTTTTTGATAATTTTTTTGTTTCCATAATTCATCCTTTCTTCTATTGTATCTGTCTGTCAAAATATGTTTTTCGTTTTTCAAATACAAATCTTTTCTCTGTTTTGTATCTTTATACACTTTAAAACATCATTTTCACCAAAAAGGAATTTTCTCCGTTATGTACACCTCTCAGGTACATAACATCTTCTTCCCAGACATACTGAAGTTTTGCGTTTTCCCCTTCCCGCAATTCCTTTGCATACTGTACCCAGATATTTTTCGGTTTGTGCTCTGCATAGAAGTCTTCATCCATCAGTGCTTCTGTCCAGTCCAGATATCTGGAATTATTCAGATGACCATTATAGTCAATTTCCTCTGTTGATACCGTTCGCAACAGCTGGTTTCTGTATTCCTTTGGAAACTTCTGCTGCAGCTTCGGCAGATTCGGTTCCCCGGCAATAATGACCGGATTCATGATCTTCATTTCTTCCGGCTGTGCTGCCACCGTTCTGGTATTCTGATCCATCAGCAGGAACAGCGAAGATGTCGCCATTAATGGTTCTCCTGCTTCTGTGTACATCGCATAAATTCTGGAATACAGATTCACTTTATTTTTTCCCGGCCAGATACGTAAGATTACCTTTTCACCCTTAGTCGGTAAATGTTCCAGTTCAATGTTTGTCCAGGAAATCACCCAGCTCAACCCTTTGGCAAGTAACTCCTCCCCGGTAAGACCTGCCTCCTGATCAAAATGAATTTCCGTAATACGCTGCATCTGACGTGCCAGTGAGCCAATGCTCATACGGTCGTCTGAATTTGTCATTTCATCTGAAATTTCAAACATTATTTGGCAGACACCTTTCGTATGTTCTACCGTAAACACCGGTACTCCCATATTTCTCACCTCCGCCTGTATCATTGTATTTTTATTCTTTATCCCATGGGAAACCATTCCATACAGGTTTTCCTGTGTATGTTTTTGCTTCCTCGTCTCCCTTCAGGACACGGATTGCGCCAAATCCAAGTGCTTCTGTCTCGAAGCTTCCTGCATAGTTGTAAATTGGTGCGATCCAGGAAATATACTCAGCCAGTTTATCGCAAAGTTCCGTATCTCTTGCCATGCCGCCTGTCAGAAGAATAGCATCTACTTTTCCTTTTAATGCACCAGCCATCATAGCTGTCCATTTTCCCATGGAATAAATCATGGTATTGTATACAAGCTCCGCTTTTTTGTCACCATTTGCGATCATTGCTTTTACTTCGCGCAGGTCATCGGTGCCACACCATGCAAGTAATCCGCCTTTGCTGGAAGCATAATCTTTTGCTTCATCTGGTAAAATACCTTTTTTGATGCATTTGATGACATCATCCACACATAAATCGCCGGAACGGTTTGGTGAAATTGGTCCCTGACCGTCACCTGCTCGGTTTCCATCGATCATTTTTCCTTTTTCATGTGCAGTAATGCTGGTACCACCACCCAGATGCAGGATGATATAATTGCAGTCTTCATATTTTTTGCCCATCAGCTCACTGTGATGGATTGCCACCTGTTTCTGATTCAGCGGATGAGATTTTGCCGGACGGTAAATGCCCGGGATACCGGTCACTCGAGCCATGTCACAGAGTTCATCTGTCGGCATTGGATTTACAAAAAATGCCGGAATATTTAACTCCTGACCAAGTTTATAACTCATAATGATTCCAAGGCTGGCCGGATGGCGGATACCTCCTACATCATTTTTTGCATGTTCATAGGCAAGTTCATTGATTTTATATGTTCCTCCGGCACATGGATATAAGCCAACGCCACGACCAGAAACAGCATCCAGATCAGAAAGGGCAATCCCTTCCTCCTCCAGCGCTTTGCGGATCATTGCCATACGGATCGGTTCCTGATCTGCAAAAGTTTTACACTCTGCAAAATCTTCTTTGTGATGATCTACCTCACGGTTTACAATCACTTTATCACCTTTTACCACACCCATTTTCGTACTGGATGAGCCAGGATTGATCGTTAATACAGTAAATTCTTTCATGAATGATATTCTCCTTTTTTATTTTCCTGCCATAACTGCCAGCAATGCAATATTGTTATAAAGTTCGACATCTGTATCACTTCTGGAGCAGTCAAGAATCGGCAGGCGGAATCCCTGATAGATTGGTCCATACACCTGCACATTATTTGCCAGACGCTGTACTAACTTGGAACCTATATTTGCAGCTGCTGCATCCGGGAAAATCAGTACATTTGCATGTCCTGCTACGGCACTTTCACGTTTTACTTTTTTCTCGCCAACGCGTGCATCAACTGCTGCATCTGCCTGGAATTCACCATCAATCTTCAGATCCGGTCTCAGCTGCTGCGCAAGTTCTACTGCTTCACGTACTTTTTTAACCGGCTCACTTAAGCCACCGGATCCATCGGTAGAAAATGACAGGAAGGCACATTTCGCTTCTGTTCCAGTCAATGTCTCGAATGTCTCGCAGGAAGAAATTGCGATTCCGGCATGCTGCTCAACTGTCGGCTGAATGCAGACTGCACCATCGGACATACCAATCAGATTTCCCTGATCTCCGGCAAATCCTTCAATCTCTTCAATGAGAAGTCCGGAAGCAGTCGGGCAGTTTGGCTGCATTCCGATGATACTTTTTGCTGCCAGTACAAACTCATACGTTGTAGTATCGACACCAGCCAGAGTACCGTCAGCCTCTCCTACTGCCTGAAGCAATGTTGCCAGGTAAAGCGGATGGTCGATTCTTTTCTTTACAAAGCTTTTCGGCATTGCTTTCTCTGGTGATGCATCGTATCGTTCCAGTAATTCTTCTTTGTATGCTGCATCGTTAACATCTACCACACAGATTCCGGATACATCCACGCCTGCCTTCTCGGCTGTTACTGTCACATCCGCCGGATTTCCAACCAGAATGATATTTGCGATTCCGTCTGCTGTTGCTTTTGCTGCTGCTTTGATCATATATTCATTGGTTACTTCCGGAATTGCGATTGTTTTTACATTTTTCTTTGCTTTTTCATAAATAGAATTCATGAACTGAAATGCCATTTTTACACTCTCCTTTTTTTGAATTTGAACGCAGAATAAGCATTCCCCCGCTTCGAGTGCGTAGAGCACTAAGCAAGGGGCAAGGGGGGATGCTTATGTCAGTGGGAGTTAAAAGCTCCCACTGACAGGTCGCAAAGCGACTGCGTTCATGAGCAAGTAGCGAAAGCGGATTGCGAATGTCCGCTTTACGAAAGTCACCGTATGATGCGGTAACTTTCTTCGATTTGGGTTTAGGTATTAGCTTTGGGTTTTGAAAATTTGCTTAAAGTCTTTCGCGTACCACAGATACGAAATCTCCAATAGTGTTCAGGTTACTTGCTTCCTGAATCTCAATTGTTACGTTCAACTGATCTTCAATGGTTGAAATCATAACAATCATCTTCATGGATTCATTGGATAAATCCTCGCGGATATCTGTTGCAAGTGTAATAGATGCTGCATCTACTCCATACGCATCTGCTGCCGCCTCAATAACGGTCTGTGTGGTTGCATCATTACTCAGATCTACCGTTGCAGTTGCTGCTGCTGTTTTTGTTTCTTCTTTCTTTGGTTCCGGTGCCTTGATCTCCGGAATCTTCTTGAATCCGTTATCTTCTACCAGTTCCCAGGCTACGACTTTCATATCTTCATCCTGGAACAGTAACGGTTTTACTTCTACTTCATGCTCCTGAATATACTGATCAAATTCTGCATATTTGTCATAATCAACATGTAACAGACTCGCATTAAACGGGTCGATACCAGGTACTTCAATCTCTACTGCAAAATAGTCTCCCTGTGTGTTACGGAATTCCGGATCACCGAATGCTCCTTTTGTCGGAAGTGCCTGCTTTACAATACCGCGCATGTTTGTCAGATCCACCCACTCGGTATCCAGACCTCCGCACTCGTTACAGCACAGATAAGGAGGAAACTCGATATGTCCGCATCTGGTACATTTTCTTCCCAGAATGGTTCCTTCTTCCAAAGCATCATAATAAGTTTTTACAATCGGTTTTAAATCATATTTTGTCATTTTAACCATCGTCCTCCTCTCCTACTTTCTCTCCATCATGATATTCAATACGTTCTGACTTCCGCCAAATCCACGCAGCATTGCATGTTTTACATCATGCTGAACCTGTGTTGCACCTGCATCTCCCCGCATCTGATGAACTGCCTCATATACATCATGTAATCCGGAAGCACCTGCTGCATGACCATACTGGCAACGACCACCATTTGTATTGATCGGACGGTCTCCGTCATAAGCGATACGGCCTTCTTTTGTATACTGCCAGCCTTCACCCTTCGGCAGATATTCACACATCTCAGCAGACAGGAATTCGGACTGATTGTAGAAATCATTTGCAAGGAAGATATCCATATCCGCACCTGTCAGTCCGGTCAGCTCTTTTACCTGACGATATGCATTCTGTGTTGCATACATCTCATTTCTCGGGTTTCCAGCCTCCACATTAGAATGACCGATACCAAGAATCTCAATCGGATGATCGGTATATTTGTAAGCCAGCTCTGTCGGGCATACAATAATTGCTGCTGCACCGTCACATCGCTGTTCAAAGTGAGAACCTCTCATATATTTTCCAATTAATGGATTGAATTTGGAATGCAGATACTCATAAGCGGAATCCATACCGTTTGTTGTTGCAAGTTCCTCATATGTATTATTGGTAATGGTACTCAACGGATTTAATGCTGCTGCACGACGGCAGTTGACAGATAAAGCAGTCATCATTGCATCCACATCCTCTTCGCTGATTCCATTCTCTTTCACATAATAATCCAGCCAGGATTCAGAGTTAAATGGCAGAGAACCACGGGTAAATAAGGTATAATCTCTGCACTGAGTAGAAGCCAGTACATCATGGAAGATCGCATCTGTACCGAAACGACGTTTTGTTACCACTCTGGTCGGGTATGCGATGGAATATGGTGTCTCGATACAACCACTCAGAACCATGTCATATTCACCGGAAGCAACTAATGCAACGGCTGTCTCCACGCCCACATAACCGGTTGCACATGCTTCACTGTGATGATAGGAGCCTTTTCCTTTCATTCCGATCCAGTTTGCCACATGCATGTTTGGAGTTGCCAGGTTACTGGTCCATCCCGGTCCGGCCTGTCCATGGATATAAAATTCCACATCACTGCCATCGACTCCGGCATCTTTCATGGCATCCCGCGCTGCATATGCAAAAAGTTCCTGCTCATTCATACCATCTACGGACGGATCATCCAAAATACGGACAAACGGAGTTGCACCTACGCCAATGATGGAAACGCTTCTTTTAAACGGTTTTAATTTCGGAAGATTATCATTAAAGCTCATTTTTCATTCTCCTTTTTATCAATTTTTACAGTTCACAATAACTATCTCTGCTGATTACATTGTATAAAAAATATGACTCACTTTTTTTGTATGATGTCTGCGAAATATACAAGTGTTTTTCTACACTAATGTAGAATAAGTGTTTTTACATTGCTTATTATTTTGTGTATAATAAAGGACAGACAGAGGAGGACTTGAAATGTACATAGGGTTAAAACAAATTCAATATCAGTTGGGAGACTATTCCACACTGCTGACTTCATCCGATGGTATACATGCCCTGACTGGATGGAATAAACTATATGATGCGCCGCAGCCACTGACCATCCATTTACTGTATACATGCACCTATACACTGGAACTGCTCTCTTTCCCATTTATTCAGGATATGCATCTTTTATGTATTGTTCCTGAGGATATCAATATGGATATACTGAACAGTCAGTTCCCGGATTTTGTAAGTGTCTTATTTGTGCAATGTAATAATCCCGAAAAAATCTATGGTCTTTTGCAAAGCTATTACAATATTCAGTGCGGTGTTGGATTTTACGGTTCTACACTCCTCGATTTTCTGGCTTTTGATAACGGATTACAGCCAGCCATCGACTATTCTTACCGGGTATTTGGAAATCCGGTATTTGTTTTTGATGCAAATTATAATCTGATCGCAGCTCCCTTTGAAAAACTAAAAGATCAGAATTTTACGGATCGTACACTGGAGAAAAAAGGATTTACCGATCAGGATTTTAAAATGGTCAGCCGACAGAATAATATCCATGAACGGGTAAAAAGAAGTGAACTCCCAATCCATGCTTTCAATGAAGAACTCGGTTATGAACAGCTTTACTGTTCCATTAACACAAGCAAAGATCTCGGTCATATTGTCGTTTCCGCCATCAATAAACCACTGGAACCGATCGATACTGAATTTCTGCTGATTTTAAAAAAATATATCAATGAGCAAATCATAAAAGATGCATTCATTCAGAATGCGCGTGGATTTAACTATGAATATTTTATTCGTGATCTGTTGGATCACAAAATTGCCGCAGACCGTTCTTCTATTACACATATGAATTATGTAAAGGACGATTTCAACGGCAACAATTACTGTATCGTCATCGAAATTGCAAAAAGTCAGGAAACCGTCAATGCACGTCATGTCCGAAACATGCTGGAGAGCCGGATTCCATATCTGAAAACAGTTATTTACAATGGTCAGCTCATTGCCATCATTACGATTCCGACCAATCAGTTGCTTCCACCAGAGTATATAGATACCCTGAAAAAGCTCTGTCAGGAAAATGGGCTTTTTGCCGGTATGAGCAACTGTTTCCAAGATATTTTAAATATTGAAGAATACTACAATCAGGCATTACGCTCCATTGAACTTGGTACATGCAAGGAACATTCACCCAACCTGTTTTCCTACCAAAATTATTATCTGGAACATATGCTGAATTCTTTTACATTAAATGAATCCAGCTGGACTTTCTGTCATCCGAAAATGCAGTTTTTGCTAGATTATGATAAAGAACACCATTCTGAGCTTGCCTATACATTATACATGTATCTGACTCATGAACGAAATCTCGCTGCAACGGCAGAAGCCATGGATATGCACCGTACCTCTCTGGTCTATCGATTCAAAAAAATAAATACTCTGATTGGAGAAGATTTTGATGATTACAGGGAACGGATGTATCTGATTTTATCGTATGAAATGAACCGTCCAACCGCATAAACACTGGGGTGCAACCTAAAGTTGCGCAATCGCTCACGTCGATTGGTAGACATTTTCCGCTGATTTTTTATACTGAAAACAGATGAGATGCATAGCACATTATGTATTTCAGATTTCCGGAAAGTTACATAATATCAGGTTAATTCCGTAATGAAAATTTCATTATAGAATACCCTTTTTCCAGACGGAGGTACACTATGACATTAGGTGAAAAATTATATACATTACGAACGAAACAGAATATGACACAGGAACAGCTTGCAGAAAAACTGCAGGTTTCCCGCCAATCTATTTCCAAATGGGAATCCGATGCCACACGCCCGGATCTTGAAAAATTGAAATTTCTGGCAGAGTTTTATCACTTGTCGTTAGATAAGTTATTAGATGAAGATGTGGATATTTTTGCAAAAGAAACTTCTTCTGATTTGAGTCAGGATTCCGATTACGATTCAAATCACCGGAATGGTGCAGATGCATCAGCCAATTCCGCTTTTGTAAATAATCAAAGTGATGATGCAGATCATCATGATAATTCTTCTGCATTAGGTGTTTCTCTGGAAACCATTGAAAAGATTACTTCTGAAATCCTGCAGAAAAATCACAAAACCTGGAAACGGACTTTCATCGGATTTGGTACCGCGTGCCTGGCCTTGACAGTTGCTTTGATTATAGTCACAATAACTTTTTCCACTAAATTAAACGCGCTTTCCACTCAGATTGCACAGAGCTCCGCTCCGGTTTATATAAATAATGATTCCGATTACACCACGGAACGGGATACTTATTTTCAAAGTTATAACGCGACTGCGGATTCCGTTACGGAAGATGGAAAAAATCTGCATGTCAAATTTACTGCTGTTTTGAAAAATTATCAGGACAACACGACTCTGACCATGCAGCTTCTGAATAACTCAGATCAAAGTAATATCCCAGTTACATTTACCTATGAGGACGGCACTTATACTGGTTTCGCTGACCTGCCAATCAGTGCTGACACCTATACGACAACTGCATGCATCGATACAAACGGTTCAAAACAGACCGTAGATATGTATGATGAGTATAGCTCTTTTTCTGTCCTGTCACTGGCAGACTGGCAGCCAGGTCTTGAAGTTGATGGAAATTCTTATGATAAGCTGAATCGTCGCAATGATGGACAATTCAATCTGAACTGCAGCAAACTCAACTGTCGTTCCTTTATCTCAGACGTCACACTTGAGATTCTGGCAAATGACACCAAAGTATACTCTTATTCTTTAGATGATGAGGATATGAACATTTTATCTGAGGAAGGAACTACACTCTACATACCTTACAGTTTCACACTTTCCAAAGATAATACAGCAGAAACATGCACTGTCAGACTACACTGGTATAATTCCATAATAAAACAATATATTACCTATGAAGTAGACGGCGTCGGCTTAACTTTTTTTAATGTCACAAATTCAGATATTATTACCTCTATCCTTTTTAACCCTGATCTGGATTCTGATGATGGCGCTGCTCCTGTAAAGGTTACATTTTCATCAACTGAGCCATAACTGTGAGTTTATATTAAAAGTGGAGAAACTTAAATTATACGCAGATTTGTTATTACACATTTATTAGCGAAAACAATTTTTTTGCGGACAAAGTAGAAGGCGAACAGGTCATTCCTGCTCGCCTTCATTTGCTTCTTCCATATCAATACATGCATCTTCCACTGCATCCACAAAACTGACACGCATCACAGCCTGCGCCCAGTTCACGCTGATCCTTGCTGCTTTCTGTTTCTCATCCCCGGCTTTTTTAATCTGTTCTAACAGTTCCTGAAAAACGTCTTTTGTCAGATAACCGCCACGCCAGTGAAAGGTCAGTAATCTTTCTTTTTTTGCCGCCTGCAAAGACCGCTTGTACACGTCTTCAATTTTTGTAAAAGACAGTTTTTTCTCCCGGTAATAAAAATGATCTCCATCCGTACATGGAGGCGCCGGTGCGATCAGTGGTTCGTGATCCCGGAAAATCTTTTTATCTTCCAGATTAAAATAATCATAGCGTAGTTCCTGTCCCGCAAGACTGTGTTTTCCAAGGGTATTATCAAATGTAACATCTAAATGATAATACTGTCCGCCAATTTTTACGATATTCCATGTATGGCGATACTTGATGCCTTTCTCCGGATTGTTCCCGCAAATGGCGATCATGCACCAGATACCAAGAGTATCACACAGCACTTTCACAGATTTTGCAATGCCCTCGCAGACTCCCACGCCATGTCCCAGCGGTCCGATGATTTCATGGGAATATGCTTTTTTCAGTTTATCGTAAGTTACATTTTCACAGATAAAATCGTGGATGTATTTTTCCTTCTCCCACTCTGACAGATTTATTGCTGCCCGCGCCAGTTTCTCCACCCGGGCTTTCATGGCTTTCTGATGCTCCCGGATTTTATTTTTATCAAATAAATATTCCGGAAGCAGAATCAGATTGGAAGAACTGTCATAGTAGCGGTACTGATATCCCGTCGTCCAGAAAATCTCCGGATGATCCAGGCGCATTTGAAAAAAGATATCATATAGCTCCCGCCCGTCAATACGCGGAATCTGAATCTCTGTATCCAGTGCCGTGATGCCCTGCAGCATTCCATGATACACAGCCTGTTGCAGTTTATTCATCTTATTATAGTAAAATTGTTCCATAATGATACGTTATCCTTACTCCTGTACACGTCCCAGCTTCTCTTATTCTTCCGCCTGCTGCGCATGCACTACAAACATCTGCTGTACAAATGCATAACTTCCAAGTCCGGTCAGTATACAGGAAGTCTCAATTCCACTACTTTCCAGAACATTTTTCCAGGAGTCCTTATTCTTCCCTGCCATATCATTTCTGGCATGATCTCCTGCCACAAGCAATAGTGGTGATAATACGGCTTTTTTATAGCCTTGCCTGCACAGCTGCTTTTTCACATCCTCAATCGCTGGATATCCCTCTACCGTACCAATAAATACATTTTCAAATCCCTGTGTCTGCAGCTGATGCTCCAGTGCCGGATAGCATGCATTGGCAAAATGCGCTGTTCCATGACCCATAAAAAGAAATGCGTCAGAAGAATTCCTGAAATCAAAAATTTCATTCAAACCTCTGATCAGCTGTTCATAATCAGACTGTTGATGCAGAAGCGGATGACCCACACGTACAGATGCAAACTCCTTCTTATACATTTTCACAAGTTCCATCAGTTCATCATACTCATATCCATGAATCATATAAGTCGGCTGAATCAGCAGTTCTGTATAACCATCTGCCGAAAATTTTTTCAAAGCCTCCTCAATTGTGTCAATTGTTATGGAATCCCGCTCTCGCAACTTTTTGATAATTCTGTGGCTGCCGTAGGCCCGACGCATTTCATACTCCGGAAACGCCTTTGTAAGCACCTGTTCCACCGGAATAATATTCTGTTCCTCTGCTTCTCTGTAAGAAGTTCCGAAACTAACCACTAATAACCCCTTTTTCATCTGCTACTCCCCCATTTTACCGGTATCCCGTCTGCTTTGCTTACTTCGTGTTTCTTTTTTGATATTCATTATAATCATCTACAGAAATTCTTGCAAATTCACATGCACTCTCCAAAGTAATTCCCATATCAAGCAGCTGCGCGATTTTTGCCATTACCGTCTTGGTGGCTTCGTTGTCTTCGAGCTTCTGCATGCGTTTCTGACGCTCTCGGTCCTCATAATCTTTCCAGTTTTCATAATCCTGCACGGTGATTCCTGCAATTGCACAGGCCTCTTCTAAGGTCTCACCGTAACGCTCCATAATTCGTTCTGCTGCTTCAACAAGTGCTGCACACAGTTCTTCACTTGTACTTTCCATCATTTCATTTTTCATATGTAATTCCTCTGTTTTTGATTTTTATCTGTTTTTTCGAACAAATCGACTCTTTTATTTTATAGTTTTTCTGTGAAATTTGCAACTTATACCGTTAAACGATACTCGTTTAGCTGTTTTCTGTATATCTTATAATCTGGACAATATTTTTCTACTTCTGCCCAAAAGTCGGCGGAATGATTCATATGTCTTCTATGCACCAACTCATGAATGACTACATAATCCAGTAATTCATCCGGCAAATAATACAACTGATAATTAAAGTTTAAATTGCCCTTAGAACTACAGCTTCCCCAGCGGGTTTTCTGATTTCGAATTGTGATTCTTCCCACTGTCACCCCCATGATTTTGCTGTAATATCTTACCCGCGATCCGATTTTTTCTTTGATTTTTTCCAGTTCTTCTTGTGACAATTGTCCCACCGGCGTTGCGCCTGTCGCTTCCCGCTGTTTTATGCGTGACTGCATTTGTTCCGCTTTTTGCCAGATCCATGACTGCTCACGGTTCAGGAAATCCTGTAATACACGCGCGGAAAGACGATTTGGAATTCGAAGAAGTACCTCTCCATCTTCCTTTACCTGAAGTCCGATGGTTTTTCGTGCGGAACGGATTACCCGAAGAGTCATGGTTTGATTGTCTTTCTGTAATTTTATTTCTGTCTGAATACTCATAAGACCTTCGTATATCCTCTTTTTTTAATATTTTTTTGTAAAGATGCCAGGGTCAAAAGCCTGAAACCACGATGTGCTTGCACAGGAGTGGTTTTATGGCTTAATGACCCGCCCCGAT
>CAKRKO010000037.1 GCA_934358495.1 uncultured Eubacterium sp.
GATCCAAAAGGGATTGAAGACCGTCTTTACCAGAAATGGGAAGACAATAAATATTTTCATGCAGAAGTAGACAGAAGCAAGAAACCATTTACCATTGTTATGCCGCCGCCAAATATCACCGGTCAGCTGCACATGGGACATGCATTAGATAACACCATGCAGGATATCCTGATCCGTTACAAGAGAATGCAGGGATATTCCGCATTATGGCAGCCGGGTACTGACCACGCAGCCATTGCGACAGAGGTTAAGGTTATCAATAGCCTGAAAGAAAAAGGAATTAACAAAGCGGATTTAACCCGTGATGAGTTCCTGAAATATGCATGGGACTGGAAAGAAGAGTACGGCGGACGTATCGTAAAACAGTTAAAGAAAATGGGATCTTCCGCTGATTGGGACAGAGAGCGTTTTACCATGGATGAAGGATGCTCCGAGGCAGTCAAAGAAGTATTTATCCGTCTGTTTGATAAAGGATATATTTACAAAGGCTCCCGTATCATCAACTGGTGTCCGGTCTGCAAGACCTCTATTTCTGATGCAGAGGTAGAGCATGTAGAACAGACAGGTCATTTCTGGCATATCAAATACCCGATCATCGGCGAGGAAGGCAGATTTGTTGAGATCGCAACTACCCGTCCGGAGACAATGCTTGGTGATACAGCCGTAGCTGTAAATCCGGATGATGAGCGTTATACAGATATTATCGGTAAAAAATTACTGCTTCCGATCGTAAACCGTGAGATCCCGGTAATCGCCGATCCGTATGTAGACAAAGAGTTTGGAACCGGTTGCGTAAAAATTACACCGGCTCACGACCCGAACGACTTTGAGGTAGGAAAACGTCACAATCTGGAAGAAATCAATATCTTAAATGATGATGCAACCATCAATGCAAACGGCGGTATTTACGAAGGTATGGACCGTTACGAGGCAAGAAAAGCTATCGTTGCGAAATTAGATGAGATGGGACTGCTCGTAAAAGTAGTTGAGCATGTTCACAACGTAGGTACACATGACAGATGTAAGACAACCGTTGAGCCGATGATCAAACCGCAGTGGTTTGTAAAAATGGAAGAAATGGCAAAACCGGCCATTGATGCATTACAGTCCGGCAGATTAAAATTTGTTCCGGAAAGCTTTGGAAAGACTTATATGCACTGGCTGGAAGGTATCCGTGACTGGTGTATTTCCAGACAGCTCTGGTGGGGACACAGAATCCCGGCTTACTACTGTGAAGAATGTGGTGAGATGGTTGTTTCCCGCAATATGCCGGAGAAATGCCCGAAATGTGGATGCACCCATTTAAAACAGGATGAGGACACACTGGATACCTGGTTCTCCTCTGCACTGTGGCCATTCTCCACACTTGGCTGGCCGAACAAGACAGAAGAACTGGATTATTTCTATCCGACCGATGTACTTGTCACCGGATATGATATCATCTTCTTCTGGGTTATCCGTATGGTATTCTCTGCTCTGGAGCAGACCGGCACAGAGCCGTTCCATACTGTACTGATCCATGGTCTGGTTCGTGATTCCCAGGGACGTAAGATGAGTAAATCTCTTGGAAACGGTATCGATCCGTTAGAGGTTATTGATAAATATGGTGCAGATGCCCTGCGTCTGACCCTGATCACCGGTAATGCGCCTGGAAACGATATGCGTTTCTACTGGGAGCGTGTAGAGTCCAGCCGTAACTTTGCAAACAAAGTATGGAATGCATCCCGATTCATTATGATGAATCTGGGTGACGAGCAGCCGACCAAACCGGAAGCAGCAGATCTGTTGCCGGTTGACCGCTGGATTTTATCGAAAGTAAATACACTGGCAAAAGATGTGACAGAGAATATGGATAAATACGAGCTGGGAATTGCAGTTCAGAAAGTCTATGATTTCATCTGGGAAGAGTTCTGTGACTGGTATATCGAGATTGCAAAAGTGCGTCTGTACAAGAAAGAAGAAGATCCGAAAGCTGCCAATGCGGCACTGTGGGTTCTGAAAACGGTACTAGCTAATGCGTTAAAGATGCTGCATCCATATATGCCGTTTATCACAGAGGAAATCTTCTGTACGCTTTGTCCGGAAGAAGAAACCATTATGCTGGCTCCGTGGCCGGAATACACCGAAGAGTGGAATTTCGCAAAAGAAGAGGCAGATGTGGAAACCATCAAAGTACTGGTTAAGGGTATCCGTAATATCCGTTCCGAGATGAATGTTCCACCAAGCCGCAAAGCAAAATATTTCATTGTATCTCCGGATGCAGACCTGTGTGAGCTGTTTGCTTCCCACAAAGATATTTACAGTCAGCTGATTTCTGCAAGCGAGATCGACGTACAGGCAGATAAAGCCGGAATTCCGGAGGATGCTGTATCCGTTGTCATTCCGAATGCGGTTGTATACATTCCGTTAGAGGAGCTGGTAGATATGGCAAAAGAACGGGAACGACTGGAGAAAGAGAAAGCAAAACTTGTAAAAGAGCTGGCTCGTTCCAATGGTATGCTGAATAATGAGAAATTCTTAAGTAAAGCACCTCAGGCAAAAGTAGATGAGGAGAAAGCAAAACTTGAGAAATACAAACAGATGATGGAAGACGTAGAAAATCGTCTGGCACAGTTAAAATAATATGAGTGAAAACATGAAACAAGCGGTGGAATTTTTGTATGGAATTCCAAAGTTTACCAAAAAACACAGCCTTGCACATACACAGCATTTCATGGAGCTGCTTGGCAACCCTGGTAATCGCTGCAAAGTTATTCATGTGGCAGGAAGTAATGGTAAAGGAAGCGTCTGCTGCTTCCTTTACCATATGTTGCTTTCTGAGGGAAAAACAGTTGGCCTGTTTACATCGCCCCATCTGATTGACATTCGCGAGCGATTCCAGATAAACGGAACCCTTTGCAGTGAAGCGCAGTTTCTGAAAGCTTATGCGCAGGTAAAAAAGAAAGCAGAAGAGCTGGAAGAAAAAGGTCTTGGCTTTCCGACATTTTTCGAGTTTATTTTTGCTATGGGCATGGTAATTTTTGAAGAGGCGCAGGTGGAGTATGTGGTTTTGGAGACCGGACTTGGCGGCAGACTGGATGCAACAAACAGCTTTGCAAATCCGGTGTTAAGCATTATCACTTCCATCAGTCTGGAGCATACGGAGATCCTTGGGGATACCATCGCACAGATTGCCGGAGAAAAATCAGGCATTATCAAATCAGGTGTTCCGGTCGTTTTTGATGCCAATGATCCGGAAGCTTCCGAAGTGATCCGGACGCATGCGAAGGAAATGCACAGCCCATGTACTGCGCTGGAGAAAAAAATGTTCCGGATTTTGGAATTTAAGAATAATTTTATTGATTTTTCCCTTTCAACTGCGTATGATAAGGAAACAAGATGGACGATTCCGGGAGCCGCAGAATACCAGGTGGAAAATGCAGCGCTGGCGATTCTGGCGATGCGTGTATTGCAGCAACAGTATCCGAAGGAACTTTCCGGTGAAAAGACGGAAGAACAGCTTCATGCAGGGATGAAAGCTGCCTTCTGGCAGGGAAGAATGCAGGAGATCGCGCCGGAGATTTATTTTGACGGGGCGCACAATACTTCCGGCATCGGAATGTTTACCGAGGCAGTAAATCGACTGACTGCCAATGATAAATACCGTCCACTTCTGCTGTTTTCCATGGTGAAGGAAAAGGATTACAGCACCTCAATCGATATGCTGACAGCAGATATTTTCTGGGAAGAGATGGCTGTCACCACGATTCCAAACGAGCGTGGCATATCTTTTGAAAAATTAGAGAAACTATTTGAATATAAGTTGAAAGAACATTCATCCGGGCATAGATCAAGCTGTGTTTGTGAGCATAGTGCGAATGCAGAGTCAGAATGCCCGATTGATGCAAAGCTTCCAATTGCAGGCTATGCTGACTACCGGGAAGCGTTCATGGCAATGAAAGAGAAGAAGAAGCCGGGGCAGAAACTTTTCTGTACAGGCTCCCTCTATTTCATAGGTGCATTGATAGAAGTATGGAAGGAGAATTGTGATGATTGATTTTGAGGAAGAATTAAAGAAATTTGAACCGAGTATGGAAATTGAAGAGGCAGAGGACGTAATTTACAATCGTGATCTGACCGATATGATGGATATTTTACAGGAAATGCTGAAAGAGAGCAGAAGATAGGAGGAGACAGATGAACTGTTATTATTGTGGTGCTCATCTGGATTCCATGGATACCTGCCCTAGCTGTGAAGCAGATGTAACGATTTGGAAAAAAATCGTAAGCATTTCCAACAAGCTTTACAATGACGGACTGGAGCGTGCCCAGGCTCGTGATTTAAGTGGTTCGGTAGAGTATCTGAAGATGAGTCTTTGTTATAACAAACTGAATATTCAGGCCCGTAATCTGCTGGGACTGGTTTATTTCGAGATGGGTGAGATCGTAAAGGCGCTGAGTGAGTGGATCATCAGCAAGAGTATGCAGGGGGAAGACAATCCGGCAAACGATTATCTGAACGATATCCAGAAAAGTTCCGCCAGATTGGATACTTTGTCCCAGACGGTGAAGAAATTTAACCAGTCTCTGACTTACTGCAAAGAGGGCAATACAGATCTGGCACTGATCCAATTGAAAAAAGTACTTGCTCTGAATCCGAAGCTGGTAAAAGGTCACCAGCTGCTGGCTTTGCTATATATGAAGGAAGAACGTTATGACCTGGCATTGCGTGCATTAAAAAATGCAGAAAAAATTGATGCAGGCAATGCCAATACCATGCGATACAAAAAAGAATGCCGTCTGCATCTGAAGACAAACGGAAAAATGAAACCGAAGGAAAAAGATACGGTAAGTTATCAGAGCGGAAACGACCTGATCATCCGTCCGGCGAAATTTACTGACAACACAGCAGTACTGACCGTTGTAAACCTGCTGGTTGGCGCGGCCATCGGTATTGCCGTGGTATGTTTCCTGATCGTGCCAGGAATCCGCAAAAATGCCAACAGCAATGCGGCATCCCAGCTGGTAAAGTCCAATGAGACCATTGCCACCAGAGAGCAGAGCATCAAGAGTCTGGAGGATGAGATTTCGACTCTGAAGCAGACGGTGGAAGATGCACAGACAGCAACCAGTTCTGCGGATCAGAAAAATCAGTCCTACGAGGAACTGTTAAATGCTTATGTATCCTATGCATCAGATGATCACGTAAAAGCAGGTGAGACACTGGCGAACGTAAAACGTGATCTGCTCAGTGAAAACGCACAGCAGATTTACGATAATATGCTGAACGATGTCCAGAGTGCAATGCTGGAAGCAGATATGAACGAAGCATTAAATCTGTATGAAAAGAAAAATTACAGTGAAGCGATTACAAAACTGGAATCCATTGTAAAAACAGATGAAGGATATCAGGAAGGAAAAGCAGCATACTACCTGGCCTTTGCTTATAACTATCAGAACGATGAGGGCAATGCGCTGAAATGGTTCCAGATCGCAAGAGAAAAGACCAATTCTTCCAGCGTGCGCAACACCTGTAAAGAAATGATCGAAGACATGCAGAGCCGTGGAATTACCGTTCCGGACGAAAGCGGAACTGCGGATAATCAGACGGATACGTCAGGCGGAGATACCTCCAGCGACAATGCAGATAATAATGATTAACAGATATTTTGAATGTGAAGTAAAATCATTAATTGGATTTTAATGAAAATTAAATAAATGCCTAAAGTGGCAGTATACGAAAGAAAATGAGTGTGGAATAGTATAGAAAATCCACATTTAAGTGTAAAGCAGAATCTTTTGTATACTGCCATTTTTGTTAATAGTATTGTTGTGTAAAGAGCATCTGAGGAAGAAAACACGATGAGGGCGGTAGGGCAATTTTCGTAATCGGAGTGAGCATAGCCCGCCTCCGGGAGTGTGTTTGAGACAACAGCCGGTTCGGCTGTTGGTGAGTTCGCGGGAGGAGGCGGAAATAGGCGGCGCAACGAAGATCGAAAATTGTCCGTGCCCCAGCGTGTTTTCTTCCCCAGATGCTTTAAATACGCCAAAAAAGGAGCCAAAAACATGAATTGTGAATATCAGATCAAAGGAAACACCCTTCGCATCTACATCCCGAAGGAATTAGATCACCACATTTCCGACAGCCTGCGGGAGGAAGCCGATCTGCTGACGGAAACCTACTTCATTCGAAAAATCATTTTTGACTTTTCCCGCACCGACTGGATGGACAGTTCCGGTATCGGTGTAATACTTGGAAGATACAAAAATATGAAATTTTCCGGTGGAACAGTGTCGGCGGTACATTTAAATGAACGTATGCAGCACATTTTTAAAATGTCAGGGCTGGAAGCACTGATGGAAGAGGAAGGGAGATAAGCAGTATGGGAACTTACATACAGGAAAGAACAGACAAAAACAGCAAACAGGAAACCTGTGGACAGACACAGATCTTTCAGGAGAAAGAAAATGAACAGCAGGTGGAAAACTGGATGCAGATATCTTTTTCAGCCAAGTCAGAAAATGAAGGATTTGCCCGCACGGCGGTGGCAGCCTTTGTCAGTTATCTGAATCCGACCATCGAAGAACTGGCGGACATCAAAACCGCGGTTTCGGAGGCGGTCACGAACTGCATCATTCACGGATACAATCTGAAGGGCGGAACCGTCTGGCTGGAGGCCGGTATCATTGACCGGATCCTTCATGTGGCCATCACGGATGAGGGCCGCGGCATTGCGGATATCCAAAAAGCGCTGGAGCCGCTGTTTACCACCCGACCGGATCTGGAGCGCTCCGGCATGGGATTTTCCTTTATGGAAGCCTTTATGGATACCGTGGAGGTAGAATCTGCACCGGGCAAAGGCACCCGGGTGGTGATGACGCGGGAGATCAGTTAATTACATATGGAGCAGGTGATAGAAGAATTAAAAAAGGCGCACCAGGGGGATAAAGCAGCCAGAGATTGGCTGGTACAGGAAAATATGGGACTCGTCTGGAGCATTGTGCGGAGGTTTTCAAATCGCGGTTATGATCCGGAGGATCTGTTTCAGATAGGAAGTATCGGACTGCTTAAAGCCATTGACCGGTTTGACACAAACTATGAGGTGAAATTTTCTACCTATGCGGTCCCGCTGATCATCGGAGAAATCCGCAGATATCTGCGGGATGACGGTATGCTGAAAGTGAGCAGGACCTTAAAAGAAACGGCATGGAAAGTCAGTCAGGCGGTGACGGTCTGGCAGAATGAGCACGGTCGGGATCCGACGCTGGAAGAACTTGCGGAAAAAACAGGGATTCGCAGGGAGGATATCGTGCAATCGCTGGCGGCGAATTCAGAAGTGGATTCCTATGACCGGCCGGTTCCGGGAAATGACGGAAAAGAACTGACACTGGGTGAACAAATCCGTGATCAGAAAAATGAGATCGAATGCAGAATGAACCATCTGTTTCTGGAACAATTGCTGAATCAGCTGGAACCTGAAGAGCGTCAGCTGATCTATCTGCGGTATGTGGAGGAGCGGACGCAGTCGGATGTGGCAAAAATACTTGGTACTACCCAGGTGCAGGTCTCCAGAAAAGAGAAAAAACTGCTTGCAAAATTGCGGGGGATGTACTAAGATAGACGTTAGCTTAGGCTAATAAGCGATAAAACCGATAAATAAGCAATTATATGGAGGATTTGTATAGATGCGAAAGAGAATACTGATGGCACTTCTGTGCGAGGCACTGGTCTGTCTTCCGCTTGCAGGCTGCAATACAGGAAATAATAGCAATACGTCGGATTCCGCGCAGAGCGAGGCATCTGCTTCTACTGAAACGAAGAACAACAAAAACAGCAATCAGGAATACACAGATCAGGTGTTTGCCATGGATACGTACATGACGCTGACTGCTTATGGCGAAAATGCCCAGGAAGCAGTAGAGGCCGGAATTGCTGAAATCCAGAGGCTGGATGATCTGCTGTCTACCGGAAAAGAAACCAGTGAGATTGCACAGATCAACGCGAACGGTGGTGGTGTACTTTCCGAAGATACCGAATATCTGGTAAAACGTGCTCTTGATATTTATCAGAGTACAAATGGTGCCTTTGATATCAGTATTTATCCGGTGATGCAGCTCTGGGGATTTACCACAGGAAATTTTGCAGTGCCGGGTGAATCAGATCTGGCAGCAAAACTTGCCCTGGTAGATGCAGGAAAAATTACATTAAGTGAAGAAAATGGCCAGACAAGCATCAGCCTTCCGGAGGGAATGGAGATCGATCTTGGCGGAATCGCAAAAGGTTATACTTCCGGCAGAGTGATGGAAGTCATGAAGAGCTATGGTATCGAGAGTGCTGTTATTAACCTTGGCGGAAACGCCCATGTTCTTGGAAATAAAACCGATGGCAGTCAGTGGAGAGTCGGAATTCAGGATCCGAACGATACAGACGGATATCTGGGCGGCGTAAACGTTACTGACAAAGCCATTATCACTTCCGGCGGATACGAGCGATACTTTGTGGATGAAGATACCGGTGTGAAATATCATCATATTATTGATCCGAAAACCGGTTATTCCGCAAACAACGGTCTGATTTCCGTAACCATTGTCAGTGCAGACAGCACTCTGGCGGATGGATTATCCACATCCCTGTTTGTACTTGGCACACAGGATGCCATCACTTACTGCGAGGAGCATTGTGCAGCAGATGGATTTGATGCGATCATGGAGGATGAAGACGGCAAGCTGTATATCACAGACGGCATTTATGATGACTTTATCAACATGAACAACACAAAGAATATTGAAAAAATAGTGACAAAGTAAACACAGACCAAGGATAGACAGGATGATAAGACTATGAAAAAACAAAAGACATCTGCAAAAACGGTTGCGCTGATGGCGATGATGATCGCGCTGGCACTGGTGTTCAGTTATGTGGAAACCCTGATTCCGATCAATTTCGGTATTCCGGGCGTCAAGCTTGGCCTGGCCAATCTGGTGATCGTAGCAGTAATTTATCTGTTTGGCGGAAAAGAAGCACTGCTTGTTTCTGTGGTGCGTATCTTTTTAAGCGGTTTTATGTTTGGAAATCTGGCTTCCATCATGTACAGTCTGGCGGGCGGCCTGCTCAGTCTGGCAGTTATGCTGCTTTTGAAAAAAACAGACAAACTGTCGATTCTGGCAGTCAGCGTCATGGGTGGTATCTGCCACAATATCGGACAGCTGATCGTGGCAATGCTGGTGGTGGAAAACCTGAAACTGATTTTTTATGTACCGGTGCTTCTGATCTCAGGATTCGTGACGGGACTTCTGATCGGTGTGGTATGCAGAGTGATTTTACCGGCGGTAAAACGGGCATACGAATCCGGAAGATAGATGTGCTTTTTTGTTCAGAACTGCTGGCGGAAAAAGTAAGTAAGCATAAGAGTATACGTTATATGTTTACCAGCACTTACCAGAGTTATTGATAAAAAACATAAGAAACTGCATAAAAATTATCAATAAAGCAAGTTATTGAGAAAAACGAGAAAAAGGATTTGATTTGGGAAAAAAGTGATGCTATGATAACGTGCGTTAGAAAAAACTAATGCATGTTATCATAGCATTTTTTGTTTGATAGGAAATTACGATGAATTTCCTATCAAACAAAAGCACTTCGTGCAAACGATGCACACTCGCACGAGAAGAAATTATTGCTTCACAAGCGTGTTCGGCGCGGACAAGAAAGATGTGCTAGTGATAATTTTAAGCGCGTAAGTGTGTGGTAGCACACTTTCTTGTTTGACAGGAAGTATGTGAAAGCAATGTTATAAAAAAGTCAGGAGAGAGACTATGAAGAAAGCTAAGCACACAGAGATTGATCCGGAAAATCTGGATCAGAAGAATCAGAAAAAGAAGATAAACGTAAGTACCATGGCACCGGCATTATCTGCATTGCTGGTCGTAGCCTGCGTTGGCGCATCGGTGGCAACTTATACACCAAAGGTTTATGCCGTAGAGAAACCGTTACCAAAGACAGAAAATACGGATGCAGCTACAGAGGAGACAGCAGAAGAAACCACACTGGAGGGTCAGGTATTTGATCTGCCGGACGGTGTGTATGAAGGAACCGGAACCGGTTTTGCCGGAAAGATCACGGTTTCTGTAGAGATCAAAGATAAAAAGATTGTGGCGATTACGGTTCTGAATGTAGAAGCAGATGATGCGGCATTTTTCAACCGTGCGAAAGGCGTCATCGACCGGATCATTCAGTCACAGAACCTGGACGTAGATGTAGTGTCCGGTGCAACCTACAGTTCCAGAGGCATCATCAGTGCGGTAAAAAATGCTCTGACCGGTGAGAAAGACAGCGGAAAAACAGCAGAAAATCCGGGAAAAGGAGAAGGTTCTACAACGGTAGCACAGGTTGCAGATGCAGCGGCATACAAAGACGGAACTTATTACGGCAGTGCCACCGGTTTTGCAGGTCCGATCAAAGTAAAAGTTGTGATCAGCGGTGGAAAAATTGCGTCCATCGAAATCGTATCCACTTCAGACGGCAGCAGCTATATTTCCAAAGCATCTGCCATTACCGGAAAAATAGTATCTTCTCAGAGCACTAATGTAGATACTGTGTCCGGAGCAACTTACAGTTCCGTAGGTATCATTAATGCAGTACGTAACGCACTGGCACAGGCGGCAGCAGATGGAACCACGGTACCTGACTCAACTGAAAATACTGAGCAGAACAATCAGCAGAATCAGGCTGCTCCGACACCGACTGTAACCGGAAACTTTCCGTATCCGGATGGAACATATTACGGAGTGGCAGAAGGTTACCTTGGAGATGTCAAAGTAGCGATCGTGTTGAAAAATAAGACACTTCAGTCCGTGGAAATTCTGGAAAACGAAGATGATGCGGCATTCTTTAACCGTGCCCGCACAGTTGCAAATAATATTGTAAAAAATCAGACTACAGGTGTGGATGTGGTATCCGGAGCAACTTACAGCTCCAACGGTATCATTAATGCGGTCAAAGCAGCCCTGGAGTCTGCAAAGGCAGCAGCAAATCCGTCCAACGGAAATAATTCCAATACAAACAGCGGATCTGACAGCAGCAATAACGGAAACCAGAATAATAACGACGGCAATTCCAATAATGGAAATAACAATAACGGTGGACAGAATAACGGAAACAATTCCGGAAATACAGATACGCCAGATCAGAGCGGCCCGGTTTACTATGCTGATGGTACATACACTGTAACTGTAAAATGTGAGCCGGATGAAGATGAGGATTTTGACGCTTATAATCTGACTGCGACGATCACTATTAAAAATGACAAGATCACAGCTGTTACAGATGTAACTGGCGATGGAGATTCCGGTAACAATTCCTACATCAAAAAAGCAGTGAACGGAACATCCAGTGTTGCTGGTATGGCAAGACGTATTGTCGGTATGGCTGTTGTAGATATGACACAGGAGAATGCAGGCAATCAGGTGGAAAGCAACCTGGCAGCACTGGATACGGTTTCCCGTGCAACCTGCTCTTCAAAATCCATCAAAGAAGCATGCAAAGAGGCACTGCTACAGGCCAGGGAGAAATTCCTTGAAGAAAATAAAGAAAAAGTGAGTAGCGAAGAATGAAGAAATTTATCATACGAATCATCAACGTGTGTGTCATTGTGACTGCCTTGTTTGGCTATAACAAGGTAACCCTGGCACATGAACAGACGGATGCTGAGGCGAAAGCCGAGGCAGACCGCCAGAATGCGGAAATAGCGGCACAGGCCGGGGAAAGCGACGGTTCTTACAAGGACGGAACCTATCAGGGAACAGCCACCGGATTTGGCGGCGATATTACTGTGGAAGTGACCATTGCAGATGGCAAGATCGAAGATGTGGAGATTTTGTCTGCAGAAAAAGAAGACAGTGCTTATCTGACTATGGCAAAAGATATCGTTCCGGAGATCTTGGAAGCACAGAGTGCGGATGTGGATACCATCAGCGGTGCTACCTTCAGTTCTACAGGTATTAAAAATGCAACGGCGCAGGCCCTTGAGGAAGGCGGTGCCAATTAATGAAACAGCCAAATAAAAAGACCATGAAGAAAATTCATGTGTGGCTGCGGGCAGTGATACAGTTATTGTATTTTCTGTTTATTCCGTCTGCCTACACAGCAGCATTTAACGGTGTCAAATATATGTTTACCCAGATGGGAACAAGAGCGCATCTGGAAGTGACCTCTTTCGTGGCAGCACTGATCGTATTGTGTTTATACACGATCGTGTTTGGCAGATTCTTCTGTGGATTTGCCTGTGCTTTCGGAAGTTTGGGTGATGCAGTGCGGGCACTTTATGTTTTTATCTGCAAAAAACTGAAAAAGAAACCGATCACCATGAAAGCGGCAGTTGTGAAAAAACTGCAGGTAGTGAAATATTTCGTGTTGGCGATCATTGCTGTGACATGTTTTACGGGTGTATACAGCAAGGCGAAGGGATTCAGTCCGTGGGATGTATTTTCCATGCTGCATGCGCGTAATTTCAAATTGGGCGGCTATACCCTTGGCGTGGTACTTCTGGTGCTGATCGTTATTGGCATGTGCTTTCAGGAACGGTTTTTCTGCCGTGTTCTGTGCCCGATGGGAGCAGTATTTTCTATTCTGCCGGTATTGCCGTTTTCTACCCTGCGCAGAGACCGGTCTGAGTGTATCAAGGGATGCCGGGCTTGTACGATGAAGTGTCCGTCTGATATTGAGCTGGCGCCGGATACGGCAGCGGAGCTGTCAGGAGATTGTTTTCAGTGTCAGAAGTGTATTGATACCTGTCCGAAAGGAAATATACATACGGGGATTCGTGCACTCAAAGGCAACGAAATCTGGTATACGGTGCTTCGTGCCGTAATTTTACTGATACTGTTCAAGTTTGTCGGTTTATAAATAAAAGAAAAATGGAGAAATTTATCTCACTCACTAGACGTTCACTACCTTCGTTTCACGGCGGTTTCATCGCGCTCGTTCTCGACTCCTATAAAAGCTGGTCGTCTCCCACTCGCGCAAAACCTTGTGAAACTCAGTCGTTCGCTTAATCGTTCGTTGAGATAAATTTCTCCATTTTTCATTTACGTTTTGAACGCAGAATAAGCATTCCCCCGCTTCAAGTGCGTAGAGCACTAAGCAGTGTGTTTTTCTTTGTTTACGAACCGATAGTCTATATTTTAAACAAAAAATGCAAATGGCTGGTGGAGAATTGAAAACGGAAAAGTGAACTTCAACTTTACCGGTATCGCAAGCAACCAGAACGGATCCTGGTATTTACAGAACGGAAAAGTAAATTTCAACTACAACGGAAAAGTAAAATATAATAATAAAACTTATACAATCCGTGGAGGAAAAGTCGTAAAATAAGAGATAAAATAAGGTGATGAAAAACAGGCAATTTCGTTCAAAAATATGTGAAAAAATTCCTGCTTGAGAGCTGAAATTTATCCAGAATAAAAGAAGGTGAATCTTGAAATATAGATTTGCCTTCTTTTTGTGTTCAAGAGAAAAGATAATCAATAAGAAATATAAATGAAAAAAGATGCTCGATATTAATGATAAAGTATTTCAATAAAAGGGAATGTGAAAAAAGTGTGTTGACGTTAACTGAAACTAATGCTATCATAACCGCCGTTAGATTGTACTAATGAAAATTGCTCGTTGCTAAGATGAGTTAGAGAAAAAAAAGGTTATTAGTACAATCGGATGATATTTTGATTTTTTTAAAATGAAAAATATAAGGAGGAATTTATGAGAAGAAAGAAACTTTCAATGAAAGTAGCAGCAGCAATTCTTGCAGCAGCTACATTTATGAGCACCTACCCGACTGCTGCATTTGCAGTAACCAAAAGTCAGGTGGCAGCAGATGGCGTAAATAATGCAACTACACATGTAGAATCAGATGACGAGTGGAACAGTTATGATGTGACTGTCGGAGTGACTGTTGAGGACGGAAAATTTAAAGAATTTCTGGTAACTCCGACGAATGGATATGAGGCATCGGGAGATTTTGGAAGTAAAACATATTTTGAAAAAGCAGTGAATGGAACAACAAAAAAACCGGATATGGGAATCAAAGCTCTGGTTGGACAGCCGGCAACACAGGAAAGTATTGATAACTGGTTTACTGCAAATGGATATGATACAAAATCAGGTGCTACAATTACAAGAACAGCAGTAAAAGATGCTGCAAAAGAGGCTCTTTCTAAATTTGAAGAAGCAAAGAAAGAGGATGTGAAACAGGAAGCTTACGTGCTGATGAACATTCCATATGCAGCATTTTATGCAGCAGAGGGTGATTCCGATGTAGATGCAGTTTCATCCGCAACAAAGATGAAAACAAGAGCATCTCTGGCAGCCGGTTCCTATCATGTAAACAGTGACGGATCTGATATCAGTGGTATCACATTCCCTGTAAAAGTAAGTGATCTTGCAGCATTGACAGGAAAATATACACAGATCACAGATGACAGCAAAGTTGAGATTACCACAAGTATCAAGGGAAAAGAGTCTACCACAACTTATGCGGGAAAAGATGCATTGTTTGAAAGTGCAGATTACTCTTATTATGTGCTCAGCGAAGCTCCATCTTACTATAAAGAACTTACTGTAAACAAGGACGGAACACTCAGCTTTGGAGCAGTGAAGACATCTTCTGCAACAACTTTAGATAATGCAACCGCTACCTTATCCACATCTAAAAAGTATGGTGATTATCAGCTTGATATCGAAGGACTTCCGGAAAATATCAATACAGTATACGGTGTCACAATCAGTACAAAAGAGGGTGACAGCTACGGATTACGTCATGTGGAGAATATTTGGAAAAAGACAGAACTCGCTTGGAGTACGGGCTTTGTAACAGAGTCACATGGCTGCCAGCTTTCTTATGCAGACTATGTATCCATGATGGGACAGACTATCAATAATGTTACTTATTACACAGATGCCGGTGTATATAACATCCCAATGAACCAGTATGTTCCGGTAAAATTTGCAAATACAGTAGCAGTTGAGAATGCTTCTGCTGATGCAGGAAAGACAACAGTAGCTATTACAGGATTGCCATCTGATTATGATGCGGTATACAGTGTGGACGGACTGAATAATGTTTCTGTAAAAGATGGTGTATTAAGCTTTGATAAGAGTGCTGCAGTTGGACAGTATACTTTGAAAATTACAGATAAGAGTGGTAAATACGCAGATCTTTCTGCAACATTTGAACTGACAACAGACAAAGCAGTAGCAGCCTATGACAATGCAAGTGACAGTCTTGTTGCTGCAAAAGATGCAGCAGCAGATGATCTGAGTGCTTACATTAAAAATATTAAAAGTGTCAATGTAAATGGCAAAGATTATGCTGCATCCGGAAAAAAATCTGTTACGATCATCAACAAAGACGGCTCTTTAAATGAGTCAGCAACTCCGTTTAAAGATGCAAAGCCGGGAGATGAGTTTACTGTTTCTGTAAAAGCAACCGGATATGCAAATGATTTCACATTTACTTATGTAGTTCCGGAATACTCCTATGTATATGCTTCTCTTTCTTATGCTGAGTACTATGCAGCAGAGAACGTTCAGAATGCAGGATCCACATTATCTTCCGAGACAATGGATACAAACGGTGAGTATGATAAAGGCGCATTTGACGTTGTTACCCGTGCGACAGCAAACCATGGTCTCCACAGAGGAAGTTTCCAGCAGGATGTCGTGATCTATGACACAGATGGAAATGAGTATGAGCCGGTTTCCTGGACAGATGGAAATACCGCAATTTTAAAAGATGGAAAGACACTTGTAAAAGCATCTGACAGAAAAACAGGTATTACGACATTAACAGTAGATGGAAAAACTGCTACATACGATCATTATGTGATCAAAGGAATCAAATATGTTCCGGTAAAAGTAAAAACAAAAAATCTGGAAGCGTTCAAAAAAGCTTACAGTGTAGTAGAAAATGGTGAAAAACTGTCTGGCGGATATTCTGAGAATAATCTGAAGAGTTATGAAGCAGTTGCAGCTGTAGATGCCAATACAAATGGCCTGAAAACTGTTTCCATGAGTGCAGACGGAAGCTTCAGCTTTGGAGCAGCAGCAATTGGCACAACATCCGGATTGAAAGATACGGAATTAAAGACAGCAGACACATCTAAAATGGGTGTAGAAGTTGTAAGCAGCAGTAAATTTGGTGATTTTCTCCGTGTGGATCTGACTGAGAACTATGGTGATCTCGGAGCAGCAATGCAGTCTGTAGAGTGGACATATTATGGCAATGGCGATAAAGCTATTGCAACATATGGAACAAAATTTGCAGCGGATAACTGGATGCATAAAATGATGGGAATTCAGCTCGGACTGACAGATTCCTTAAGATGCCAGCTTCCGGAAGGATCTGACGGAACAGGAAAATGGGTAGTGACCATTCATGCACTTGGTTATGCAGATACAAATGTAGAAGTAAATGTGACTGCAGATGATATTCATACTGCAACACCGGTAAGTGACACAAGCAAACTGGAAGCAGCAATCAAAGCAGCAGAAGCTTTGAATAAAGACGATTACACAGAAAAAACCTGGAGTGATCTGGAGGCAGAACTGAAAGAAGCACAGGACGATCTTGCAAATGCTGCAAAAGGCAAAACAAGTCAGGAAAGTGTAGATGAGTCTACAGCACATTTAAATGCAGCTATTGCAGCTCTCGAGAAAAAAGCAGTAGAACCGGCAACTCCAACACATGCAGACGGTCTTGCAAACTCCAAAGCAGCAGACGGAAACTGGTACTATTATGTAAATGGAGAGATCGCTACAAACGTAACAACAGTTGCTAAGAACGTAAACGGCTGGTGGTATGTAAAGAACGGCAAAGTTGATTTTAAAGCAAACACAGTAGCTAAGAACGAAAACGGATGGTGGATCATCCGCGGCGGTAAAGTAGACTTCTCCGCAAATACAGTAGCTAAGAATGAAAACGGCTGGTGGAAGATCACAAACGGTAAAGTAGACTTTAACTATACTGGAATCGCTAAAAACGAGAACGGCTGGTGGAGAATCGTAAACGGTAAAGTTGATTTCAACTGCAACAGCGTTGAGAAAAACGAGAACGGCTGGTGGTATCTCAGAGGTGGTAAGGTAGACTTCTCTTACACAGGCGTTGCTAAAAACAAAAACGGCTGGTGGAGAATTGAAAACGGTAAAGTAAACTTCAACTTCAACGGTATTGCAAAGAACCAGAATGGCTGGTGGTACATCAAAGGCGGTAAAGTAGATTTCTCTTATAACGGAAGAGTAAAATTAAACGGAAAATCTTACAGAGTAGTAAATGGAAAAGTAAGAGTATAATAAGCGTCTTTACTTTCTGGTCAGTGGAAAATAATTAAAAAAATAATTGAATAATAAATAAAAAATCGCTCCATACTAACAGCAAAACAAAGCGATATAAACGAATGTTTATCGTCTGGAAGGAGGAAATTTACATGTGTTGTAAATTGATGAAAAAGTGTTGCTGTTTAGTAGTGATCGCCATGATCGCGGGAGCGGTTTTTTATTTTTTATGCGGGTTAAAAGGCGACGACATGTACGAAAAGGGAAGTTTTGGAAAAAAGATGCAGGACAAAAAGAAAAAAGTAAAACAGGCATGCGGCTGCATGAAAGAGCAGGGCGAGGACATTGCAAAGGAACTGAAATTCGCGGCAGAATATTCTGCAGATGAGATGAAGGACAGCTGGAAACATGCAGGAGAAGCGGTGCGCCACGCTGCCAATGAGATCAAAGAGGATGTGTCTGAGATGAAAGAATCCGCGCAGGCGGTTTTTGAAGACGAGGCGGAGGAATAAGATGGGTGCTTCAGGACAGACATTATATCTGAAGATTGAACAAAATTGTATTGTATATGAACGCAGTGTGAAACTGCAGGATATCGCATCGGTGGAGTGCACCGATGTGGGTATCCGCCGCCAGGTGCTGCAGGAGCAGATTTATTATTTTCACGGAAATGAAAAGAGCAGCTTCGTGCAGGTTTTTTCTATTTTGTATGTTATTCGGAAAATTCATGAAAAGTATCCAACACTGGAAATTGCAAATATTGGTGAGCCGGATTTTGTCATCCGCTATGTACCGGATCCGGAAAAGAAAGCGGTGCAGTATTTCAAAACGGCAATCGTGTGCGTGATTCTGTTTTTCGGGGCAGCATTTACAATCATGACGTTTATCGAGGACGTGTCGGTTTCAAAGGTATTTGCCGCATTGTATACAAGGGTGACAGGGCAGACATACACTGGTGTTAGTGCGCTGGAAATCTGTTTTTGTCTTGGGCTGGCGATTGGAATCATGGTCTTTTATAATCATGTCGGACATAAGAAAATTACGGATGATCCGACGCCGATTCAGGTGGCAATGCGTAAGTATGAACAGGATGTGGATACGACGTATATTGAAACCAGCAGCCGCAAAGGAAAAAATTATGATGTGTAAGAATACCACACATGATTACAAAAGTGTGTCGGTGATGAAGGTTAATTCTTTCGTGGATAAAATTTTTAAAATATCATATATCGCATAGAAAGTAACAATAGAAAGAAGGAGTTTGCACAGGTGATTGGTTATCAGATTGCATTAGGGCTGCTTGGCATATTATTTGGCATAGGTGTTGCTGCTGGTGTCTTTGCGCTGGTGGCAAGCTTAGGCATGGTGCCGCGTATAGCAGGAAAAACAAGCGTGGCAGTATATGTACCGGCGCTGGAAAACGCACTGATCTTTGGTGGAATCTTTGGATGTATTCTGGCAATTTTTCCACAGCTTCCATTTCAGGTTGGCTTATGGTTTCTAGTAGTTTATGGATTGGCGTCCGGCGTGTTCTTAGGTTGTCTGTCGGTGGCACTGGCAGAGGTGCTGAATGTGTTTCCGGTGCTGTTTCGCAGAGCAAATTTGAAAAATGGACTTGGATTTCTGATCACAGCTTTTGCAGCAGGAAAAACCGTGGGCGGTCTGGTTTATTTTTTTTGGATCGCGTAAGAAGAAACAAAAAATAAAAGCAGAAGGGTGGTTAATATTTTGGCTGATAATAAGAAAAAAACAAAATCAGATTACAAAAATACGCCGAGGGAAGAACTGATACGGGAGATTTCAAAAGCGGAAGATGCCAAAACTGAGGAAGAAAAAGAAGCAAGGAAAAATGCATACGATGCCTATGTCAGTCAGGTCACACCAACCTATAGTTTACCGCTGAATATGCTGAAAGCCTTTTTGGTTGGCGGTATCATTTGCTGCATCGGACAGGGAATCACGAATTTTTGCCTGAGCCGTGGCATGGATACGCTGACCGCAGGAAAGTGGACGAGTCTCATTCTGGTGTTAATCAGTGTAATTCTTACCGGATTGAACATCTATCCGACCATTGCAAAATTTGGTGGCGCCGGTGCGCTGGTTCCGATCACAGGCTTTGCAAATGGTGTGGCTGCTCCTGCCATTGAGTTTAAAAAAGAAGGTCAGGTATTCGGTATCGGAAGTCAGATTTTTTCTATTGGCGGCCCGGTTATCTTATACGGAATTTTTACAAGCTGGCTGTTGGGAGTGGTGTATTGGATCTGGAAAATCCTGCAGTAATATCTTTTATATTTTATACTGGATTTTCCACTGAAAATATAATATCATGCTAGAGGATGTATGTATATTATGTGTGAGCTTTAAACTCACATATGATAAAATTTTTGGCGTGATTACCGAGATGTGCAGGGGAAGAATGTCATATGTTATATGACGCACATCTCTGTTCAAGAAGGTTAATAACATTCTTGAACAGAGAGTCAAAAATAGCAATAGATAAAAGTGGGGGGACAAATTGAATAACGATTTTTTTGGAACAGAGAAAATTTCAAAAATATTATTAAAAATGGCGCCGCCGGTCATGCTGGCACAACTGATACAGGCATTATATAATGTGGTGGACAGCTTTTTCGTCGGCCGATATTCAGAGAGTGGTCTGACGGCACTCTCTATTATTTATCCAATCCAGCTTCTGATGATCGCACTGGCAGTGGGAACCGGTGTCGGCATCAATACGGAGATGGCGCATAACCTTGGAATCGGAAGAAAAAGAAGATCTGATGAGACGGCAGGTATCGGCACACCGCTTGCGTTGCTGATGTGGGTGATTTTTGCGGTAGTCTGCTTCTTTCTGATGCCGGCGTACGCGCGAATGAATACGTCTTCCGAGGAAGTTATTACGATGGTTGTGCTTTATGGCAGAATTGTCTGCGTGCTCAGCATCGGGCTGTTTCTGGAAAGTGTCTGGACAAAAGTTCATCAGGCGGAAGGAAATATGCGGACACCGATGATCGCACAGATCATCGGTGCAGTTGTAAACATTGTGCTGGATCCGCTTCTGATCTTCGGTTTGTGCGGTTTGCCGAGACTGGGAATCAGCGGAGCTGCCACAGCGACTGTTGTGGGACAGATTGCAGCAGCATTGATCGTTATGAAAGGCGGGTTTCGTAAGATTCCGGCACTTGTGGTATTTCCACACCAGATCAAGCGGATTTATAAACTGGGAATTCCCAATATTCTGATGCAGGCAGCGTATACTTTTTACATATTTGGCTTGAATCTGATTCTTGCAACTTTCTCAGACCAGGCGGTGACAGTACTTGGTTTGTATTATAAGTGGCAGGCCTTTTTCTTTATTCCGTTGGGCGCAATGCAAACCTGTATTGTGCCGGTGGTAAGTTATAATTATGCGGCGGGCAAATACGAGCGTTGCAAAAAGACACTGAAAGTGGCAATTGCGTTCGGAATCGCGTTGATGATGATTGGTGTTATTTTATTTGAAACCATTCCGGGATCGATGCTGCATGTATTTTCCCATGATCCGAAAGTCATCAGCATTGGCGAAGTGGCATTCCGCTTTATTGGAATCAGTTTTATTCCACTGGTAAGTTCCCTGACGTTCCCGGTATTTTTCCAGGCATTGGGACATGCGGTAAAAAGTTCGATTTTGACCATTATCCGAACCGTATTTTTATTTATTCCGCTGGCATACCTGTTTTCCAGATTCGGACTGAATTATTTCTGGCTGACCTTCCCGGTGACGGATTCTATCACGACGCTGGCAGGATACCTTTTTTACCGCCAGTTTATCGCAGAATAAGCATTCCCCCGCTTTACAGCGCCCCAGTTTGTTTTATCTTGTCGGCTAACAATTGTTTGCCAGGATAAAATAAACTGGGGCGTTATATTTCACCATTATAAAAAAGTACATAAAGAATACATATCGATATGTTACAATAAGTGCAACGAAGAAGAAAAAGAACTACATTGGGGGAATTTGAGATGAGACGCATTTTACTGGCAGAAGACAACGATAATTTACGGGAACTGATCACAGATTTTCTGTCGGAACATGGATTTGAAGTAGATGCCGCAGCAGATGGGGAAGAGGCATGGGAGGCAGTACAGACCAAAAGTTATCAGATCATCCTGTTAGACGTTATGATGCCGGGCATGGATGGTTTCACACTTTGCAAAAAAATCAGAGAACGGGAATCTGTGCCGGTTCTTTTCCTGACTGCGCGTGTTCTGGAGGAAGATCAGCTGCATGGATATGAACTTGGTGCAGATGATTATATATTGAAACCATTTTCATTAAAGGTGCTTCTGGCAAAATGCAGGGCTGTACTGGAACGCTATCAGCAGGGCATGCCAAAAGAACAGAAGGAAGGACTGGTGCTCGATGAAGAGCGGCAACAATTTTTATGCGGTGGAAGTCCGGTGAAATTACAGTCATTAGATTTCCGTCTGTTATCCTATTTTTACCAGAATCCGAACCGTATTTTGACAAGAGAGCAGATTATTTTGAAACTCTGGGGTTACGAGTATGATGGAAATGACAGATCAGTAGATACGCATGTGAAAAATCTGCGCAAAGCATTAGGAGATTATGGTCGTTGTATCCGGACAATTGTAAAAAAAGGATATGTGTTTGAACGAAACAAAAAGGCAGAAGGATTGACAGCAGAAGAGCAGGAGGGATGAGGTTGAAAAAAATAAAAGATCTGTGGGGAGAGCGAAGAAAAATATGGAGAGAGTATAAAACGGCATTTTTGATAGAAATCATATTTTTGTGTGTGGCAATTACAGCCACCGGGCTTTTGATCCGAATGTCACAGAAAGTTTGGCAGGAAAAACTGGAACTGATGACGAAAAATGTGCAAAATCTGGTAGAATCCAATTTAGATACCAGAAAAGCGGAAACGCGGACACAATTAAAGAATAATGTTTTTATAGATTTAAAAAATATTTTACCGGACACAGGGAATCCAGAGTGGGACAGTCAGTTTGGCTTAAAATTGCAATTCTTTGGAGAGTCAGATGAAGTTATATGTGAATTGGAGAATACAGAAGTAGGTTGTATCTGGACATCATATGATCAGGAAACAAAAAAGTTAAAGAAAGAATGGATTTCACTGAAAAAGTGTATTGAAAAATCAGAATCGAGCGAAAATGGTGGAATGAACAGTTTTCAAGAATTTTATCGGAAGCAGAACGGACAGGTAAGACTCAAAAAACTGAAAGGTTATTATAATGGAAATACGTTTAATGTCAGCGAAGTACAATTCCAGAGCATTTTAGATGAAAATGCAGTGTGGAATACACCGGTAGCAAGTTCAAATTATAAATCAGTCGTATGTCGTGTGGCAAATTTAGCAGATGTTTCAGAAGTTGAACTGGAAGATGTTACATTAGAGCAGGGAGGAATAGAACTGTTTGCATATCTGCCGGCACAAAATGTACAGTATGGCCTTGAAAGTCAGGCAACTAAGCTGCAAAATCATGCAGAAGGCAGAATCAGCGGATATAATCTGACTTCTTATCAAATTGGAATATATGCCGATACATTTTACCTGGCAACACATGACGGAAATTTGAAGAATTTCACGTTGCCTATCTGGCTGATCGGTCAGGCACTTGCAGTTCTGCTTATTATTGTATATTTGTATTTGTATAAGAAAAGAAAGGAGTTGGTCAGTTTAAGAAATACATTTATCAATGCCATGGCTCATGAGATGAAGACACCGGCAGCGGTGATCAAAAACAGCGCAGAATGTCTGGAGGATGGAATTCATCCGGAAAAACGGACAGGATATATAAGTATGATACAAAAGGAAGCAGATCATATGAATCAGCTTCTGATGTCGATGCTGACATATACAAGGCTCAGTGATTCTTCCTATGATCTGCATATGGAAAAATGTTCTCTGCAAAAAATGATGGTATTATGCTGTGATCATTATAAAGAGCAGATTGAAAAAAAGAGTATTCAGGTTATTTGGGATGTTACGGAGGAAGAAAATGCTGTCTGTGATAAAAAAATGTTGTCAATGGTAATGGATAATTTCCTTTCGAATGCAGTACGTTTTTGTCCATCCGGCGGAGTCATCCGACTGTCTGTCAGCAGGAATTATGTCAGTGTATATAATGAGGGAATACAAATTCCGGATAATCGGAAAAAAGAAATCTGGACACCAATGTATCTTATGGATGATTCCAGAACTAAAACAGGAACAACTTCTGGCATGGGACTGGCAATCAGTGCAATTATTTTGAAAGCACATCATGCAGAATATGGTGTTGAAAATGTAGAAGGAGGAGTGAAATTTTATTTTAAACTAAAATAATTTGGATGTTAAAAAGAAAGACAATTCTGTGAAAAAGCAGAAATTGTCTTTCTTTGGTAAAACGGTAAAAAATAGTTGACTTTTGAAAATTAGAGTGGTACTATTAGCAAGCTGTCGCTGACGTGGCAGACTGATAAGGAAAACATCTAAACAGCATGGAATGCGTCTGGTTTTAATGTAAAACTTAAGTCAGAAAAAAGAAAAAAAGTTGTTGACATAGTTTGACAAATATGTTAATCTAAATGGGCTGTTGAAAGACAGAAAAATACAACAACTTAAAAGAAAAGAAAAAAGTTGTTGACAGACACTTCGGTATCTGATAAGATATAAAAGTTGCTGAACAACAGCAAGACAAAGAACTTTGATAACTGAACAGTGAAATAACCTTGA